>CAXEKM010000595.1:0-5843 GCA_963996645.1 uncultured Marinoscillum sp. | reverse complement strand
TTGCAAAACCAATAACAATTATAGGAATGGGAGTAGATCAAATTCCAAATAGCATCAAGAACAGTAAAGTGCTGACCGGCAATCATCTAGGAAAACTCGGAAATGTGGAGAAATTACCTACACAAAACGAAGTAGATGAGTTTGCTAATGAACCAGAAGTAAGTGCCATATTAGAGTATGTAGATCATGAGCCTGATCAAATTCAGGACGAGCTACATAAACTAGCTGCCCAGCATTTGGATGCTGGGGATACTATTTCTGCATGGAAGGTACTTCTTCAGGATTATTAAGGTATTTGGCCATCATTCTTGCCAGTTGATCATAATTGATTGGCTTGGCAAGGAAGTCATTCATTCCTACTTCTAGTGCCTTTTCTCTATCATGTTGCATGGCTCCGGCTGTTAGTGCAACGATCGGGCTGTCTCCAGAGCCAGCATTAAGCTGACGGATTCTTACGGTGGCTTCCAATCCATCCATCACTGGCATTTGTACGTCCATTAGGATAAGATCATATGCATTGACTTCAGCAAGTTTCAATGCTTCATGACCATTAATAGCCGTGTCCACATTCTGATTCGTTTTAAGAAGCATCTTCTTGGCTACCATGGTATTGACAGCATTGTCTTCAACCAGTAAGATGTTTTTACCTTCAGGAATTGTTACGTTAGGAGTAAATTCACCACTGTTTTCTGATTGAGCTGCGTGTTTCAATTTCACTTCGAACTTGAAGAATGATCCTTCTCCAGGAATACTTTCTACCCAGATTTTACCACCCATTAAGCTCACTAGCTTTTTACAAATAGCAAGTCCAAGACCTGTTCCTCCATACTTACGTCTAGATCCTGATTCTACTTGAGTGAAGCTGGAGAAGATTTCATCCTGCTTATCCAAAGGAATACCGATTCCTGTGTCTTTAACTCCAACGAAAATTTTAACACCATTACCATCAGTTGAAATAACCTCAGCAATGATGTCAATGCTTCCATTTTCAGTGAATTTCAAACTATTTGATAGTAGGTTGACCACTATTTGTTTGATTCTTAGTTCATCACCGATTAGGAGTTCGGGGATGTTACGGTCAATGTCGGCAGTAAGTTTGACTTCCTTTAAATTGGCCTCCGCCTGGAATGCCATGGTGATTTCATTTAGAAGCCTAGGTAAATTGAATTCCTCTATTGCAATGTCAAATTTACCAGCCTCAATTTTACTTAGATCAAGAAGGTCGTCGATAATTTCTCTTAATGATTCTGCAGACCTTCCAAGAATGCTAAGCATTTCTTTGTTTTCAGGGTTTGGTTCATTTTCAGAAACCAAATGACTCATCCCTAGAATACCATTGAGAGGTGTTCTAATCTCGTGGCTAATGTTTGCCAAAAATTCACTCTTGATACGATTGGCTTTTTCAGCATCATTCTTTGCTTTAACGAGCTCTACGGCAGTTTTCTCTTTTTCTTCTACCTCTAGTTTCAGCTCTTTGGTTTTTAAATCGACCAGTCGCTGCAAATTTCTTTGTTTAATTGCGGCAGATTGTTCTCGGAATCTCAATACAGCAAACAATACTCACACGACCATAAAGGCCACCAGAATCTTAAACCAGGCAGTTTCGTAGAAATACGGAGCAATATATATGATCAACGTTTCTGGCTCACTCCAGGTTCTGAAACGACTGATACCTTGCACTTTGAAAGTGTATTGTTTTCCTCTAGGAATGTTAGTATAGGTAGCAGATCGATCAATCGTGGATAACCAGTTTTTGTCATAGTTTTCCAACATGAATCGATACTTTACACTATCTGGACGCATGTAGTCCATCGCCATGTAGCTGATTGTAAAGTTGTTTTGGTCTGGTTCTAGTATTAGCGTATCTGTAGCTCCTATTGCCTTCTTAAGTATTTCGGGATGAGTGGAAGACTTTATTAGTTTATCATTTATGTGTAGTGCAGTGATGTTGATATAAAGCGGTAGGTCAAACTCTTTAACTTCTACAGGGTTAAAATGAGTTAGTCCACTCAATCCACCATAGTACACATGATCCCCAAGTGACACTCCTGCTCTCGGTGTAAATTGTTTCCCTTGCAATCCATCATGAAAATAGAAACTCGTTGTTTTAACAACACTGTCTTTATCGGTTGTTAGCTTGCTAAGTCCTGCATTTGTCGATATCCAGACCATGTTGTCGTTTACTCTGGTCATGGAGCGAATATCATTGGTAGGTATGCCACTGCTTCTATCTACCATGACTTTGTCCTCAGGCTGACCATTTTTCAAAATAATCAAGCCTTCGTGCTTGGTGCCTGCAATTAGCTCACCCTCAGTGCTTTGGCATAAATAATTGATCCATGAATTGCTCACCTTGTCACCTCCTGGTAAGTTCAATGGTCTGGCTACGAGTTTGTTGTCTTCAACTTTATATAATCCGCTCGCGGTTGCCACCCAGATTTCACCATTGTTCAATTGGAAAATGTCGTTGACATTAGCCAGGCTTATTCGGTCTTCTGCAATTGAGAATTGAATATCATATTCATCAAGTTTTTCTCCGAGTCTTTTCAAGCCTTTAGATTGGGTGCCAACCCAAACCACATCGTCTTTATCGATAAAAACCACATTGATCTTGTCTCCAAAGTCAGGGTGCTCATCTACTGCTTTAAAACGTTTGGTAGATTCTGTCCAGGTGTACAAACCTTTTTCTGTACCTAACCAAAGTGTGTTGTTCTTGTCTTTGGCAATTGATAGAATTTGGTTGTTGATTTTCTTCCCGTCGATTTTAAATTGATAGTGTGAAAACTCTTGTGTTTCTATGGAGTATTTAGATATTCCTGTTCTTGAGCCTACCCATAGTTCCTTATTAGGTTTGTCAGACATTAATGAGAGTACATTGTAATCCATTAATTCATCAGACTGAGCATTACTTGTTTTCGGGCCGTAATAGTCAAATTGGTTATCAGAATCATGATAGTAATTGATTCCGCCAAGTGGAGTAGTCATCCATATACCTCCAGCATTATCTTGAAATAAGTTTCTTACTTCGTGATCCGATAGTCCATAGAAATTGTTGAAATCGTATCGAAGTATTGCGCTTGAATTATCTTTTGGGTGATAAAAGGTTAGACCTGAATTAGTAGCGAACCAAATGTCACCATTGGATCTACAGATTACATCATTTACCTGGTTGCTTGCAATTTCAGGGTTGGAATTAGTGTTCCAATTAGTGATTTCTCCTAATTTATTCAATACAAAGGCACCGGATTTTTTACTTCCAATAATTACTCTGGCCTCGGTGTCTATCGCGATACTTGTTACTTCTACATGATCAAAACCATCAATTGGGTTCATTTTCATGTTTTCCATTAAATACAAGCCATCCGAAGTACCCACCCACATATGGTCCTTGGTAGGGTATAGCGCATTGAAGCTGGCAAAATCACCATTAATTCCTTCCCACTCAAAGACTTTTTTGATACTGTCTTCTTTTGGATCATAGACAAAGAGAAGTTCGTCTGTTGCTACCCAAAGTTGATCTTTGAATTCGACAATTTCATTGATGCGTTTATTCATCAACGATTTATGATTTTGACTAATGCGTTCAAAATTATCATGAACCCGATTGTATTTATTCAATCCGGTTAGTGTCCCTATCCAAAGTGTTTTGTGAGAGTCTTCAAATAATGAAGTGATATAATCATTGTCTAGTGTAGAACTATCAGTTCTATTGCTACGATATTGATCAAACTTAGAGTCAGTATAGGATATGAATTTGTTAAGTCCTTCTTCAGATCCTATCCATATATATCCATGGAAATCCTGATGAACAACTGTGGTTTTGTCACTGGTCATACCGAAATCGGCATAGACGTGATAGAACAAAGGATTCTTTGGCTGAGCTAACGCGCTCAGGGAAAGAAGTAGGTTAACAATGATAATCCTGAATCGGTGAAAATTCATGCCATGAAGATACAAACTATTGTCTTTCCAATTATGAAAACTTGCACGAATGGGGTATAAAACCACCTTAATACCCGCAATTTTACGATGAATAACAATTAAGCATGTATCGACATGTATATCGATTTATATGACTGACCCGAATCAGGATTATCAGGAGTTAGAAAGAGAATTTTTGATGGAATTCTTTAATTTGATCATGGAATGAAACGTCATAACCTACGTTTAAATACTTACCTAGCTTTAGATCTGCATTCACGAGTATATTTCTCAATTTCAAATGCTGATTGATAAAGATAAATTCCAGCCCAGGATTAACTTCCTTCATCACATCAACAATATCCAGGATATTCATATTGTGACCTACCAGATTATAAGTGCCAGATGGTGCTTCTGAATTCAATAACTGATCAAACGTATTAGTGATATGGTCAATATGAATGAATGCTCTGGCTTGCTTGCCATCGCCATGAATCGTGATTCGATTATTGAAATTGCTCTCAAAAACAAACTTGTTGATCACCGAATCAAAGCGCATACTTCTGCTGTAACCATAAATATTTCCACATCTGATGATATGGGTCTTCATTTTGGACTTTAGTCTTTCAACATGTTCTTCTCCTCTAAATTTTGAAATGGCATAGAAAGTTCTCGGATTTGGTGTGGTGTCTTCATTGATCTCTTTGCTAGAAGAACCATATACACCAATACTACTGCTATAAATGAACTGCTTTACATTGCTCTCCTCGACAGCATAAACCAATTCGGCAGTTCCCCAGTGATTCACTTGTTCAAAGAAGTGAGGATCAGTGTTGGCAAAAGGAGTGGTTACTTTTGCAGCCAGGTGATAAACAACGTCTACATCTTCTAATGCTTTCTTTAATTTTCTAGAGTCAAGCAATTCCCCTTGAATGAAGGAAATGTTTTCTGATTGGTGATATTTATGCCCAGTGAAAAGTGCGTAATTGTCACGGCTTAAGTTGTCATATATTTTGATTTGATTGACTTCTGGGTTTTGAGAAAGTTTTTTGATCAATTCAGTACCCAGGTATCCTGCACCGCCAGTAATTAAAATATTCATAGTCGCTAAAGTAAAAAAGAGAGAGTTGTCGATTATTTCTTAACCAGGTCTGTATGAAGACCGCATTCCACTTTGTTTAAGCCAAACCATCGGGCTTCACGTTCCTGCATTTCTGGGTCAAGTTTTCTTGTACACGGTTCACAGCCTATACTCATGTAACCTTTAGAGTCAAGTGGGTGACGCGGAAGGTTGTGCTCTTTGATGTAGGCAAAGATAGTTTTCATGTTCCAGTCCAACATTGGGTGGAAACGTATCGTGTTGAATGGTGCTTCTTGCTCTACCTTCATTGCTTTTCTAATAGCACTTTGATCACCACGCACACCATTGATCCATACGTCATGGGTTTTAAGTAATTCTTCCGTAGGAGCAGTCTTGTTGATGAAGCAGCAGTGGTCAGGGTCAGATGTGAATAGTAGTCTGCCTTCTTCATTTCTCTGCATATATCTAGGCATAGAAGATTTGGTTTCTACTACATTAAGTCCAAACTGCTCTGCTACTAGATCTTTAAAGGCAACAGTTTCAGGAAAATGGTAACCCGTATTCAAAAAATAGACAGGAATGGAATTGTCTATACGGCTAATGATGTGAAGCATCACCAAACTGTGAGTCTGAAAAGAGCTTGTTGTAAAAAGCTTTTTTCCATCTGCTTGATAAGCTTCGAGTTTTTCTTTTATCTGTGGAATTTCCATTGCTCGAATTTAGTGTGCAAAACAACACTTAAGGCTTAATAATTCAAACAATGTGAGGTTTTTCTTAAAATGGATCCGCTTACCAGGATTAATTGGTTAGGGATTGGCCACAGCATGAGGCTGCGGCCTGG
>CAXEKM010000594.1:0-6622 GCA_963996645.1 uncultured Marinoscillum sp. | reverse complement strand
CTACGGTAACTCCTTCCAGTTCCTCAACCGCCTCACTAAGCTGAAAATTAACATCCGGATTTCCTCCAGTTTTCACGACCACATTGTAGGTGGTTTTGGATTCGTAACCTACATAGGAGGCTGTAAGGTTGTAACTTCCCGGCTCCAGGTTTTGAATAACATATTTTCCATTGATGTCAGTGGTGGCACCTTGTGAGGTTCCTTCTATCAAGACAGTAACACCAATCAATGCCTCTTCAGATTTCGCATCAGTAATTGTTCCAGCAATCTTGCCAGTTTGTGCCGCAGCACTAAAAATCAAAGCACTAAAAAATAAGCTTATGACTCCTCGCATGTAGTTAGTTAAGTTGTGTTCATGCCATCAACTACAATCACCTTATTTTTGATTTGAAAAATTTTAAAAATCTACTCTCTATGACTCGATCACTTCAAACGGTAACACTAGCAATTGCCTGCCTTTGCTCATTCTGTTCACAGCCAGAAAAGCCCTCACTTACCTTCTCTGTTTTGGATTCAAACACCAACCGACTGATGCAAGCAATCAGCATAGTGGATGAAAACACCGCGTGGATTAGTGGACACCAAGCCACGTTCATCCGCACACTGGATGGTGGAATGAGCTGGAAAGCCTTTGCCTATGACAAGATCGATTCCTTACAGTTTAGAGACATTCATGCCTTTGACGAGCAAAATGCGGTGCTGATGAGCGCTGGACCTGGTTTTATGTCTAGAATATTTTTAGTCAATATTGATACAGGGTTTACTGAAACCTATGTGATGCCTCACGAAGAAGGATTTCTGAATACGATTGAGTTTTGGGATGATCAGAATGGATTGGCGTTTGGAGATAGTTTTGGTGGTCAACTTTTTGTCTTGAAAACTACTGATGGAGGAAAAAGCTGGAACCGAATAGATCCGTCACTACTTCCACCGGCCGGTGAAGGTGAGGGTGGATTTGCTGCAAGCGGCACCTGTGCATCCTTGCAACCAGATGGAAAAGCCTGGATCGGAACCGGTGCAGGAGGTAATGCCAGAGTTTTATACACTGCAGATTTTGGACAAAGCTGGGAAGAGTTTGCTTCTCCAATAGTCAAAGGACCTGCTGCGGGAATTGCTTCCATTCGCATGATGACTGAACAAAAAGGCTTAACTGCCGGTGGAGATTTAAGCATCACTGATAAGTACACGGACAACATCGCATTAACGAATGATGGAGGTAAAACCTGGACGCTAACCAATCACCCTCAGACCACCGGTGCTTTCTATGGAAGTGACTTAATCCAATGGGACAATGAAGAAATCATGATCCTTTCTGGACCTAAAGGCATTGATTACAGTCTGGATCTGGGTGAGACCTTTACAACGCTCGACACTTTGAATTATTGGGCAGTAGACTTACATCCTTCTGGATTTGGCTTTGCATCCGGCACAGACGGCAAAGTGATCAAGATTATAAAGTAGTTGTTTATTAAATAAGAATGTTTTATTATTGTTTTTCAATAATTACTAATTGATTAACAATGAGAAAACTTCAAATCACTTATTCGCTGATCACCATTGCTAAATATTTGGTGGTGATCGGTGCTATACTCTCTGTTGGGTTCTTTACTTTTTTACCAAACAAGGAAAATTCATTCGTTGACATCAATGACTTCCAACCCTTTCTTGGGGACATTTACTGGGAAATACGCGGTAAAGAACTTAAAGACAATCTTCATGCCCAGTTGCCTCCTCTGAATGAACCAATGGTCATTAATGTAAAGCGAGTAGGGATAGCTCTACCTATTACATCGACTCGTAAAGCAATTTCTATAGTGATGGCCATTTTCTATTCTGGATATATCTTTTTGCTTTTACATCTGACTCAAGCCATTGTTTTACGAATCAAACTCGGTGATTTTTTTAATCGCTTAAACACAAAGCAACTCAAGCAAGTCGGACTCCTGGTGACCCTGGCTCCATTTCTGGAATCCTTAATCAACAGTTCGTATATGTCCTGGATTGGGTTCACGTATCATGCCGAAGGAATGAGCCTGCATAGCGAAGGTCACCTAGGTGCTCCGGTTGTCATCCTTGGATTACTAATCACAGCCTTAGCCATGGCATTTGATCAGGGCCGAAAACTACAGGAAGAACAAGAGCTAACTATATAATCTGCTGTAATGAAAAAACTTAACTATATCGAAAACTTCCTCACCATACTGCAATTAGGGGTGTTTGCATTCATCCTGCTTAGCCTTTTTTTTGCCTCAAAATTAGGCCCTGAGGATCAGATTGACTTTTTTAGTCCATACTTTGAATTTGATCGTGGTAGAAACTTGCTTGAGAGCGAACTCAATAATTTTCTAAATGAAAAGTCTAGTGTATTATTTACCGGACCAGAGGATGCTGTCTTAAAAGTACCTAGAATCACCTATTCAATACCGGCAACCCCAGGCTTGCGTTGGTTTCTTGCAGGGTTTATGATGGTTTACTTATCCCTAATCATACTCATTTTTCATGTATTCAAGAAAATCATCAGGTCTGTTACGAACCAACAATCATTCATACAACAGAATATTCAGCGGATTAAAGTAATTGGCCTGATTCTTTTAGCTATTCCGATTATAGAAAAGATAGTGGACCTCCTTATGCTAAAATATTACAATGCACACTATGCTATAAAGGACATGACGCTGGAAACTGGCGGTAGTTTTGATTGGACCATGTTTATTCTTTCACTGCTAATTTATACTCTTGGATTTGCATTGGAGCAAGGAAGAAGTATGCAAGAAGAACAAGAGCTAACCATTTAACTGTCATGAAACTCACCTTTTCGAATACCTCCATATTCATGCTTCGGGCATTTCAGGTAACGATTTCTATTGGACTAATCTTCGGGCTCTTTGTGTTACTCTTTGTTGAAGACACCTCTACACAATTGACATTTGGACCTTTGGATTTAGATCATGGCAATAACATTGCCCAAATGGCCAATATTTCCATTACACCATTGGATTCAAATATGACCAGCCCAAAAATAGTAGTAGATCACGCTCGAGTTAATTATTACGTTCATAGTTACGGTTACCGAGTGGTTGGAGCCATACTCTTTAGTATTGCAGCAATCATAGGACTGTACGCACTTCAGCAATTGATATTGATGATCAAATCACTAGATAAAGGCAATCCGTTCGTCAGAGAGAATGTTTGGCGAATCTATATTTTAGCCACTGTAGTCTATCTCGTTCCAGTATTTAATCTTGTCTTTTATCTTTTCAACTATTTTTGGATCAAATCCAATTTTGTATTGGATGGACTTCAGCTTAACTGGAAAACTCCGGATTACGGTCAATGGATTATTTTTGGGACCCTTTTAATAACCATTGGTAAAATATTCGAACAAGGAATAAAGTTGCGAGAAGAAAACGAACTGACTGTCTGATGCCTATAATCGTGAATCTGGATGTGATGATGGCCAAGCGTAAGATCCGCTCCAAGGAACTTGCCGAGCGTCTTGGGATTACAGAGGCAAACCTGTCTATCTTGAAAACTGGTAAAGCTAAAGCGGTTCGTTTTTCCACCTTAGAAGCACTCTGTAAAGAACTGGATTGCCAACCGGGGGATCTGTTGGCTTTCGAAAATGATTAACTAATAACTATGAATTCACACTATCCTACCATTAAGCAAGGATTTGGACTGTTTGGCATTGGAATTGGATGTCATCTCATTGCAGGGCTTGCATCCTACGGCATATCTAATGATTGGCAATTATTTGCAGGTCAGCTAGTGGCTAATTTGTTAGTGCTGGCGGTTGCGCTTCGATTGAAATGGGGAGAAGTTGATTTCGCATTTTATTTTTCGAAAGACAAAAAATTCAGTCTTTGGATTCTTCCAGTTTTGATGCTTTTCAATATTGCTTACATCTACTTCATGGATCCCATCTTAGAGCTGATGCCTATGCCAGAATGGGTGGAAGAAATGTTTGCCGAAATGATGAACAAAAGCATGGGAACCTTTCTTGCTATGGCCATTCTTGCACCGGTTGGTGAAGAATTGCTGTTTAGAAAAACGTTTCTTCCAGGTCTTGTCAAAAATTATGGAGAAACAACCGGGATCCTCTGGTCAGCATTTTTCTTTGCGGTATTCCATCTGAATCCATGGCAAGGTCTCACAGCATTTTGTATCGGCATATTTCTAGCCTGGATTTATTTAAGAACCCAGAATATTTGGGTTCCTATATTTCTCCATTTCTTCAACAATAGCCTAGCGTTTGCTTTCTATTATTTTTCAGAAGATCCATATGAAGAAACTCCAGACTATTTAGGTGAGTATCAATGGCTCATTTTAATGGTAATCTCTGGTGTGGTTATGTACCTTTGCGTCCGCATATTGCAACGATTATTCATTCCATTAGAGCCATGCAAAGAAGACCAAGAAGAAACAGAGCCTCAAGAGCACTTAGAGATCTAAGCCAGGAAAATCAAGTAACAGCCAATGACCTGATTTTTCCACTGTTCCTTTTGGAAGGTAAAAATCAAATTACTGAGGTATCTTCTATGCCAGGCATTCACCGATTAGGCATTGAGCCAATGCTGAAGGAGATCGAGGAATGCATGAATCTGGGCATTCAGGCGTTTGATATTTTCCCTGTAGTAGATGAGTCGTATAAAGACAAAATGGCTACCAAAAGTCATGACACTTCTTTCTTCTATCATCAGGCACTGAAGCGTGTGAAAGAAGAGTTTCCAGAAGCGTTGGTCATCACTGATGTAGCGATGGATCCATACAGCTCTGACGGTCATGACGGGATTGTAGAGAATGGTCAGATCATCAACGATGCCACTCTGGAAGTACTTGCTCAAATGGCCGTAGCGCAAGCGGAAATGGGTATCGACATGGTTGGGCCTTCAGACATGATGGACGGACGTGTAGGCTACTTGAGAGATGCTTTGGATGAAGCAGGTTTCTCCAACGTAGGCATCATGTCATACACGGCGAAATATGCAAGTTCGTTCTATGGGCCTTTCCGTGATGCCTTGGATTCTGCACCAAAATTTGGTGATAAGAAGACCTACCAAATGAACCCTGCCAATCGAAAGGAAGCTTTGATTGAAGCAGAGCTTGATTACATCGAAGGAGCTGACGTATTGATGGTGAAGCCTGCGATGGTGTACCTAGATATCATTTCTGACTTGAAAGCCAACTACGATCTGCCAATAGCAGCTTACAATGTGTCGGGAGAGTACTCCATGATCAAAGCAGCAGGGCAAAAAGGATGGTTGGATGCTGACCGAACTCGCGATGAAACGCTTCTTTCTATCAAAAGAGCAGGTGCAGACATGATCCTAACCTACTTTGCTAAGGAATTTATGCAGTCTCAACGAACGAAATAAGGCGTTCATCGATTCATCGAGAATCGACCGGCATTCAACTAATAGGAATTCCCTTCCTCCTTGATATTGTTCAATTTTGGATTGTTAGTGAGAGCTACTATTACCCAACCAGAAATTATGAACAATTCAAAAACCATCGACACAATGGAGGAAGCAATCGCCCTAAAGATTGCGATGCACCTGGAAAGAAACATTGCTAAAAGTCACAACGACACGCTTTCAGCAAAACGTTACAGTGACATGAGCAACTACATCCAAACGGAATTTCTTAAAACAATAGACGCTTAGTCAAACAGATCTTCTTCACGCTCTAGCATCAATATAGAGCTTTGAGGAACGATGTAATATTTTTCACCTTCGTACATGATTTCAAAGGCTCCCTTTTGAAGGAATAGAGCTAAATCACCTTCTTTTGCTTGCAAAGGAATGTATTTGATTTTCTCTTCTTCAGGCTTCCAGTCATCATCACCGTCGCTACTCATTGGAATGGGGTAGCCTGGACCTGCCTTGACAATGTACCCACTCTGAACCTTTTCTTTTTCCTGAACACCAGGTGGTAAATAAATACCACTGCTTGTTTGTTCATGCTGCTTCTTAGGTTTGATCAATACACGATCCCCTACTACGATAATGTTCTTGAGTTTATTGTCTGCTGTCAGCTGCATACTCTCGCCTTAATTTTTGGTGGTGCAAATTTAGAAGCTTATCCCTTTTTTATCCAAACAGATTGTCAGATGATGGCGGTAAGCTGGTATCATTTTCTGTTTCAGATCGATCCACTAATCGCTGATCAATTTGCTTGGAGGTCTTCGCACCCAGAGCTCTTAAATTCTCCGTTCTGCGAACCAGATTTCCGTTACCTTCTGAAAGCTTTTTCATCGCCTCCTGATAAGCACCTTGTGTTTGTTTGATGTTTTGCCCAACTTTCAACAAGTCCTCTGTGAAGTTGGCAAACTTGTCATATAAAGCTCCAGCCTGGCTTCGTACAGCTTTTTCCTTGCACTAAAATTTTGCATCTCTTCCAAGATGTCTGATTCGTGGACGTCAAACAGCAACTCTGGATTAGTGTCGTTTACGTTTTCTAATGTAAGTCGCATTTCTTCCGTGTCTAGAATAGTTTTGCGTCTCCGATTGTTGCGGTCAATGGTTTTCTGTATTTCTCTCAAAATTAACATTTGGCCGGTAACAACGGCAGACTCTTCAAACTCTATAACACGGGCTTTTTTCAGATCCTCCACAAGTCCTAT
>CAXEKM010000593.1:0-2017 GCA_963996645.1 uncultured Marinoscillum sp. | reverse complement strand
CGTGTTCAGGATGTGGTATTCGCATCCAGGTTTGATCGAGACACTTTTGTCAGTAAGTTGGAGTATGAAAAGGCACAAATAGACCTTTCGGTTAATGAAGTATATGCTGAAAACGTGGTTTGGAGTGTAGATAAAGGGTTCAGTTTGCATTCAACCAAAGCTAATATTGATCAGGCAACATTGAAGATTTACAAAGACAAGCGTCCTCCACCACAACCAATTGAGGTGAAACCCATGATGCAGGAGCTCATTCGAAAATTACCTTTCACATTGACACTTGATACCGCTCAGGTAAAGGATAGTTATATCGAATATGAGCAATATCCGGTTATGTTTCCACGCAGTGGAAGTGTCTTTTTTGATAACACCTATGCTTCATTGTATAATCTAACCAATGATAGTTCATTGATAGAAAAGCAACCTGAGCTTATTGTTGATGTGCAGTGTCAATTCATGGGAAAAGGTGATTTAAAAACACAAATAAGACTTGATTTGGCATCACCAGACAATAAATTTTCGGTTTCTGGACATCTATCGGAGTTACCAGTTACTTATGTTAATCAAGTAATGACTCCTTTGGTTGGGGTAACGGCAGAAGGCACTGTTCATTCGCTTGATTTCAGTTTTGAAGGGGATAATTATGATGCCAATGGCCAACTAATAAGTGATTATTCTGATTTGAAAATCACCATCTATGATGATGGCAGAGATAAGGAGTTCTTCAAAACACTGTTTGGAAATATTGTTCTAAGAAACAATAATCACAAGGACAGCCTTGGTTACAAAGAGGGTAAAATCTACTTTGTCAGGTATCAAAACAAAGACTTTTTCAATTACCTCTGGAACAGTGTACGTGAAGGAATTATGGATGTGGCCATACCTTTTTATAAGAATGGTGATGAGAACAGAGATCATTCCCAGCCTAAATACAAAATAGAGGATTAGTCCCAATCCGGCGAGTTGCAGTATCTTACGTTCATCAAAAATCAAAATAGAATAGTTTAAGATGAAGCAACTCCTGATGATTCTGCTAATATTAACGGCAGGAATTACTTACGCACAAAAGGATAAAAAACTCACTGATCAAACGGTAAATCAAGCTAGCATTGCCGCACACTTAAAGTTCTTATCTTCCGATGCTCTGGAAGGTAGAGATACTCCATCCAAGGGACTAGAAGTTGCTGCAGAATATTTGAGAACGCAGTTAGAATTATATGGAGTAAAAGCATTTGATGAATATCCTGATTACTTCCAGACTGTCAACATGAAGAAAGTAATCAAGCCTAATCAAGGTGTGATCTCTTTTGATTCTAGCCAGTTCGAACTGGAAAAGGATTTTTTACTTTTGAATGGCTCAAATATAGATTTGTCTAAGCAAGTGGTTTCCTTGGAATATGCTACACCTGAAGAAATTGAAGCCGCTGATGTAAAAGGTAAAATTATCGTGGCTACAGCAGGAGATGGCGCGGACATGAGTCCGAGAGCATGGTTTGCGATGGTTGCTGAAAAAAGAGAAGCAGCAAAGGCGGCTGGTGCCCTGGCATTAATTGAATTGTATAATTCTCCACAAATACCATGGTCTCTTCTTGTAAGATACCTCTCAGGTAAACGAGTGGAGTTGGATTATGGACAAGAAGAGGATGATTTTACATCGATTTGGGTAAATAACGCCAATCAGTCAAATAGCAGTGCATTTGCTAAGGTTAAGCGACTATCTATAAATATTTCTGGTGCCAGTGTAGAGCGATTTGACGTAGCTAACATTGTTGGATACGTGGAAGGAAGCGATGCGAAACTTAAGGAAGAGTATGTGGTCTATTCTGCACATTATGATCACGTAGGTATTGGGCAACCAGATAGCACAGGTGATGCTATATACAATGGCGCTAGAGATAATGCTATCGGAACGGTTACGGTGCTTGAGGCAGCAAAGAATATTGGAATGTACCCGACTAAGCGATCAGCATTGTTCATCTTCTTCGCAGGCGAGGAGAAAGGTTTGCTTGGAAGTGAATGG
>CAXEKM010000592.1:0-3268 GCA_963996645.1 uncultured Marinoscillum sp. | reverse complement strand
GGGCAATGAATCCTACAGGGTTATTTGCGACATTAGAGGCTTAAAAAGCGTCAATAAAGAGGCACGTGATTATTTAGCAAAACAAGGCTCACAACAAGTAGATGCCGTAGCTCTAATTGTAGGATCCCCAGCTCGCAAAGTGATGTCTAATTTCTATCTGGCAGTCAATAAACCTGATGTTCCCACCAAGCTCTTCATCTCGCATCAAGAAGCAATGGAATTTCTTCAAGGGTTATAAAGCTGAATAAACTTTTTTAATCAACTCTCCTATTTCTGATGGCTCCAACCAACGGGTGACAATGATTAAATCTTGCTTATCGTCAATTACGATGAAGTTGCCTCCAAAGCCTGCTGCGTAATACAGGTGATCAGGTGTACCTTCCCATTGGCGATCTCCTCGATTTAACCACCACATATATCCATAGCTCTCAAATGCAGATGCAGGTGTCCTAACTTGTTGAACCCAATTACTGGAGATGAGTTGCTTTCCATTCCAATTTCCTCCTCTACAAAATAGTAAACCAAAGCGCGCCTGATCATAGGTATTGATAAACATACCTCCTCCGTGATGTCCTCCTCCACTAACTGAGGACATTTCCACTCCATCAATGACCGTCCAGGAGTTATCATAACCGTACCAGCGCCAGGTAGTCGAAGCGCCTATCGGATCCATTATAGACTCTTTCAAAATCATTGGTAAAGGTTTTCTCCAAACCTGCAGCAATGAATATGATAGGATATTTACACGGACATCGTTGTACTTAAAAAACGTACCCGGAGCATACAATTTTCGATACCTCCAATCGTCTAAACTCCCGTCTTTGCTCGGTCTATCTGCCCAATCATACAAACCAAATAAGGCCCCAGACCAATCCGATGTTTGTTGCAATAAATGCTCCCAGGTAATCAGACCATTATGGTCACCATCAAATGTTCCATCCCACACATAATCGCTCACATGTTCCTGAACATCCTGTATAAGTCCTTTATCCAGGGCTAACCCTAACGTAGTAGACAAATAGCTTTTGGTAACACTAAAAGTCATATCCACTCGATCTAAATCACCCCATTCGGCTATGATATAACCGTTTTTTATCACCATTCCAGCAGGTCCTCCACGTTCCTTAGTTGGTCCTAGAAGTTTATGATCTGGCTCTCGACTAAATGATTTCAAAATAGCCAATCTCAAATCACGATCTCCAGAATATTCATGTGTTTCTGCAAACTCAACAGCTTCTTTCAACTTCTCCGCGTTAACTTTTTGGGATTTGGGGTCTTTTCTTTCCCATTCCTTTTTAGGAAAGTATTGTCCTAGAGCAAACTGAAGAACGAAGACGTGAATGAGGATCGTTGGAATAACTCTTTTAAGCATTTGTATAAATTATGATTGCACTACAATTGGAGCAGCTAAACAAGTATCGGGAATATCAAAAGCATCAACCAGGATCAGTGATTCTTTTCTCACATCGAAACAAAGCTTATTCACTAGTTTCCTTATGGCTTTTGTTTTCACTCCCTCCATATAATCATGCTCCAGATACCAACCTTTGTTTGCCTCAATAGTCTGAAGCGCATAAAGTTGACACAGTTTGCTCATACTGTTTTTCATTGAACCTGCAGGAAGTTCATCTACTGCAATTGTAAACTGCTCCAAAATCACGCGTTCAATATAGGCGAAACCAACATTGAGCATATGGTACTGAGTCTGGTTGAATGCATCAAAGGAATCCATACCATTGTCAATATGCTTTTTAATTCGCTTGGCCGCAGATGTTAAAATATCCGTTTCCCGATACTTAAAAGCACTTAAATGAAAATCAGGGTCCAATAAATGTTCTTTGTCAGTACTTCTGATAGTTACAGGATTCTTTTCAGATATTGAGGTCTTGGCTTGATTAGCGATATAGCTCAATGCTCCAAACAAGTTGATGTCGGCAAATTCTTTCTTAAACTCTGATAATCTACTTTTTGCCACCAGTTGCATCAACACTGTATTGTCTCCTTCGAACGTCGTGTAGATGTCTGTATCATTTTTCAACCGATCAATTCTATTCTCGGACAAATAACCTTTTCCGCCACAAGCTTCTCTACACTCCTGTAAACCAGCAGTAACTTTCCAGGTCGTATATGCTTTCAAACCAGCAGCTAGCGCTTCAATTTCTTGCATATCCTCCTCTGTCCTGTTCAAAAAGCGCTTCGTTAGATATTGCAATGCAAAATGAAGTGCATATGATTGAGCTAACAACGGCATCAATCTTCTCTGATGCGTTCGATAATTCAAAATAGATACTTCCTTACCATTTTCTGGTCCAAATTGCTTGCGTTCATTACCATATCGTATAGCAATAGTCAATCCGGTTTTCAATGCACTGAGGCCTGATCTAGGAATACCGATTCTTCCTCCCACCAATGTCCCAAGCATGGTAAAGAACCGTCTATTGTCACTGGAAATATCACTCTGAAACTTTCCCTCGTCATCAATAGACGCGAATCGATCCAGCATATCATCTAATGGAATTTCAACCTGATCAAACCAAATACGTCCATTATCCACTCCATTTAGCCCCATTTTTGGACCACAGTCTTCGATGGTTACTCCAGGATGCAACTCACCATTCTTATCCCTAAGTGGCACTACAAAAGCATTTACCCCATAGTCAGTTCCATCAATTATCAGCTTAGCGAATACTGTGGCTTTTTGTCCGTGAAGTGCCGCATTGCCAATATATTCTTTACCTGCATCATGATTAGGTGTATGAATCGTAATGGATTTGGATTCGTGATTGTATGAGGCAGTAGTTTCTAATCCTTTTACATTAGATCCATGCCCCGTTTCTGTCATAGCAAAACAGCCTGGCAATTCCAATGAACCAATATCTTTCAAGTACTTTTTATGATGCTTTTCAGTACCGAGGAAATAAACACTCATACCCCATAGACCGAACTGAACACCAAATTTGATCACCATACTCAAGTCATGATATGAAAGCGTTTCCATCACCGTAAAATAGCCTTTCATATCATCCTGGCCTCCGGCATATTTGGGATAAGCCAAACTACCAAAACCCTGCTGAGCAAGATACTGGCACCATTTAAGCACCAATTGTCGATACTCTTCCTTAGATTCTCCCTGATAATAAGCAAATTCAGAATCAGACAAGATGATCTTCACCTTTTTGATTAAATCAGCATTATCGCCTTCGAGCAAATGTTTGATTTCTGCAACCAAAGAAGCAGACTCCTCTGCCCCTTCTACGTTAGCATTACT
>CAXEKM010000591.1:0-5752 GCA_963996645.1 uncultured Marinoscillum sp. | reverse complement strand
GTAATGGTGCTGATAATCCCGAAAGAGCCTTTGTGCCCCTCAATCGTGAAATTCTGGGAGGTGCTGTGTTTAGGATTGTCGAGGGCAATCACCTCACCATATTTCTCACTGACTATTTTCAGAATCGTTTCCTGGCTGATTCCTTTGGACCAATCCCATTTGTTGCCTTTAAACGGCATGAATTCAATGAATTTGATGCCAATGTTTTGGTTTTTGGTCAACTCAATGAAGTCGTTGATTTCTTTATCGTTCACATCTTTGATCAGCACCACATTGAGCTTTATATGAAAACCCATTTCCAACGCTTGCTCGATGTTACTCATGATGCGATCGTAATAGTCTCGTTTGGTGATGAACACCGATTTGGCTTTGTCCAAGGTATCGAGACTAATGTTGATTTTCTGGATGCCGATCTTCTTAAAGTGTTCCAGATGTCTGTCCAGTAAGATGCCATTTGTGGTGAGTTTTACCTGAAGACCAAGGTTCCTCAATTCTTCCACCAGGTAATCAAAGTTCTTTCGGATCAAAGGTTCACCACCTGTCAAACGAACCGTGTCCACACCCAATTTTTGGAAAGTGTTGGAAATGCTAATGATCTCTTCCAAAGACATGATACTTGGTTTATCAATCAGCTCGATCCCTTCTTCCGGCATGCAATAGAAACATCTCAGATTGCATCTGTCGGTGAGGGATATCCTCAGATACGAGTGTGGTCTTCCGAACTTGTCTACAATTTGAGAGTTCATGGTTTGTTTCTTTAGGTGCGTTTGTATGCTTTATTGTGGTGAATAATTCATTTAATTGGTTGCTTAACGTTTCGCTAATCGTGTCTTTTTCCGGTTAATACATGAAACACGTGCAAAAGATGAGGGAATACAGCATCCATGCATTCTCTTGCTCCATTGGATGATCCTGGCATTGCCAACACCACTTTGCCGTTTTTAATTCCTGCTACGGATCTGCTGAGCATCGCAAAAGGCGTTCTTTCCTGACCGTATTTACGCATTTGTTCTTCTACACCTAGTAAGGTTGTATCAAGCAAAGGTCGGATCGTATCCGGAGTGTTGTCTCTTGGTCCAACGCCCGTTCCACCTGTAAAGATCAATAAGTCCGTTGATTGCTCAATGACGAGTTTCTCAATGTCGGATGGTTCATCAGGAATCACTAAATAATCACAGGTTAAACCTAATGCTTCCAGTTTCTCTACAATGATCTTTCCTGCTCGGTCTTCTTTTTCTCCTTTACTAATCGTATCCGAACAAACCACTACTTGTGCACTCAAATTACCTCCTAGTGCCTTGTAGGATGATTTGCCACCTTTCTTCTTCAGCAGTTTAATCGTACTGATTTCAACTCCTTTGTCAACTGGCTTCAGCATGTCATACATCGTGAGTGCGACCACACTTGCCCCGTGCATGGCTTCTACTTCCACTCCGGTTTTATAGATGGTTTTGACAGTCATTTTAATAATGATATTCAGTCCATCAATCTCGTATTCAATTCCTGTATACTCTATTGGCAGCGGGTGGCAATCCGGTAGCAAGTCCGGCGTTTTCTTTACACCCAGCAATCCTGCTGCTTTCGCCATTTCAAACACATTGCCTTTCGGAATCTCATTGTTCTGAATCTTGTCAATGGTTTCCTGACTGCTCGTCTTCACAATTGCCTGCGCTACTGCCTCTCTTAATGTATTGCTCTTATGCGTTATATCTACCATTTTTTTAGGTATGTCAGTGTGTCGGTTTTCGGTGTGTCGG
The DNA here is from genome assembly GCA_963996645.1 of uncultured Marinoscillum sp. GTDB lineage: Bacteria > Bacteroidota > Bacteroidia > Cytophagales > Cyclobacteriaceae > Marinoscillum. The sequence goes on along the minus strand of CAXEKM010000591.1, from coordinate 3,995 downwards.
TTATTTGGTGACTAGTAATTAGTTGACTGGTGATTAGTTGAATAGTGATTCGTTACGAATAAGACTAATCACTATTTACTCCTAACTAATTACTAGGAGTTAACTTTCCACTGATGCGTTTCATCTTCAAATACTTCCTTACCGAAGATTGGAACCTTGACTTTGATCTCTTCCACCAAATAGCTACATGCTTCCGTTGCTGCTTTGCGATGTGCTGATGAAGTAAACACAAACAAGCAGATTTCGCCAGCTTTTACAGGACCAAGACTGTGGTAGATGTGCATACACGTCAGATCAAATTTCTCAAAGGCAGACTCACGTATGTTGTAAAATTCCTTTTCAGCCATTTCTTCATACGCCGAGTAGTCGATGGCTTTTACCATCTTACCGTCAATCTCATCAGCACGTACCTGGCCTAAAAAGATACTGTGTGCACCGATATTGGTTTTGCTCTGGTGATTGGCAATAGAAGTCGCTATTTTTTCAGGGCTGATAGGTCCCTGTTGGAATACTTTCTTCGGTTTCTTTTTCTCACTCATTTCAATATGCTTTGAATGCCTCCTTCCACGTTGATCAGGTTGTTGAACCCCTGTTCGCGAAGGAAATTGATTGCTTTTACACTGCGAATTCCTGATTGACAATATACATGAATGTCTGTCGAATTCGGGATTTCCTCATAGCGCGAGGCTAACTCGGTAAGAGGTATTTTGATAATGTTTTTATTGTCCGGTTGCGGTTGCTCATGTAGCTCTCGCACGTCCAGATAAGTCTTTGACTCATTGATCAAAGAGCAGTTGATACTTTCTAATGCCAGCGCCTTATTCGTTATTGCTGCAATTCGTTCTTCTACACGTTTGAAAGAAATGATTCGCTCTTGCATGGTTAACGTGTGAATGATTTTCAATTTGCCACTTAGTACTTCACCAATTCCGAGAATGATCTTGATGACTTCCGTGGCCTGATAGACACCAAAAATGCCAGGAAGTATTCCGAGAACTCCGGTTTCTTCACAGTTCATATCCTCTTGAGGTGCTTTTGGGAACAAGCAGCGATAGGAGGGGCCATTCTGATAGTTGAAAACAGAAAGTTGCCCTTCGAATTTGAAGATGGATGCGTACACCCATGGTTTATCGGTTTTCAAGGCAGCATCATTGATCAGGTACTTGGTTTGGAAGTTATCCGTACCATCTACAATCACATCGTAAGCGTTAAATAGGTCCGTGGAATTATCAACAGACAGACCAAAGTTGTAAGTTTTGATTTCCACCTGATCATTGATGCGATGAAGTGCCTTTTTAGCTGCTTCGGCTTTATAACTTCCTACATCTTCCAGCCCAAAAAGGATCTGACGATGAAGGTTGGTTTCATCTACTTTGTCATGATCCAGGAGTCCAATGGTACCAATACCAGCTGCTGCTAGGTATTGTGCTGCAGGGCATCCCAGTCCACCAACACCAACTAATAATACTTTGGCTTGGGCAAGCTTTTGTTGACCCTCCTGACCAACTTCAGGGAGTTTGATTTGTCTGCGATATCGTGTGTATGAGCTAATCATAATTTATCCTCCTGCAAACGGAGGCAAGAAAGCGATTTCATCACCCGCTTGCAATGATCGTTGTAAGCCCAGTTCCTGATTGATGGCAATCTGTAGGGTTCCATCATCCTCAATGTGATACGATGACAGACAATGATTTTTGAAATCTTGAAAATCTGAACCGATTACTGATAGATCCAGTTCTTCCTCCGTCTTGCCTACTTTTTCGGCTATGGCTCCAAAATATCTGACTGTCACTTTCATTCTACAGATTGTTTCAATGCGTTTAATTGTTCAATATCTTCTTCGGTATCAATGTCGATGCTTCCTTTTTCAAAAGCCATTTTCTTGACCACTTTTTCGTGTTTCATCAATACCGGCTTGGCTCCTTTATCTCCAGTAAGTGCTGCGAGTTCATCGAAATACTTCTTCGAAAAAATAGCTGGCACACCCAATTGTCCTTTGTATTCACATGCCGTTATTTCTTCATGAACTTCAGTAAGTTTCTGGATCAAAACCGGGGTGATGAATGGTTGATCCGATAGAAGAAATAGTAAATGTTGAATTTGTGGGTTAGACGAGGCTATTTGAATGGCTAAATGAATGCTGGTTGATAATCCTTCATTCCAGAATTCATTCAGGTGGCTGGTAAAGCCTTTTAGGTTCGTCAAAGGTACTATCTTCTCTGAATTAGCACCAAGAATGATGTTTTTAGATGCAAAATCTACCTCATCACAGCAATCAATGGTATGCTGCAAAAGTCTTTTGCCTTCATGCTCCACCAATTGCTTAGGTCTACCCAGTCTACTGGATGATCCAGCGGCCAAAATCACGACTCCTATGGTATTTGGACTGATCACAGAGTCGTTACTTTAAAGTTCGTATTGGCTTTATCATGAATTGGACCTTGCTTGTCTCGGAGTGCAATTCCTGATCCACCAGAAAGGACCATTTGTATTTCTGCCAGGATGGATAATCCAATTTCTGCCGGAGTTTCGGCACCCAGATTCAGTCCAATAGGAGCGTAAACTCGTGCCAATTGTTCTTCTGTAGGAATAATTCCCTCAGTGCTCAAGTCATCCAGCATTCGGTTAAATTTCTTTCTTGGTCCAAGAAGCCCAATGTATGGAATCTCAGAAAGGGGAAGCAATAATTTTAGAACTGCTAAGTCATATTGGTAATTGTGACTAATGAGTACGAAAACGGTGCGCTCATTTAGCTGAATATTTTCCAGCACATGCTCTGGTTTGGAAACCACTATCTGGCAAGAACTGACAAATCGTTGTGCATTGGCATGAGTCGGTCGTCCATCGGTAACCACTACATTCCAACCTAGTTGATCGCCCATTTGAGCAAGTATTTGCGCATCATTTCCAGCTCCAACTAGTACAATTGTAGGAGGTGGGTTGTAAAACTCCAGAAAGGCATGCTGTGCTTCCAGCGCAATCATGTATTCTCCAAAATGATCATGTTGTTGGTTGAAAACTAATGCAGCGTCTTGTTTCAATTTATTGATCAATTGCTCATTTGCAAGGCTGCCGATTTTCAGGCCTCGCTCATCAAATACCAACTGTGTTCCTAACTGAGGTTTAGACTTATCCAGATTGAATAATGAGGCGATAACTAATTTGCGCTCTGAGGAGGCGATCTGTTTGAGAATGGCAATCGGATTCAATTCCCTTTCGATATCAATCGGCTCAAATAAGACCTGGATAACGCCATTGCAACCTAATTGAGCACCAATCACTGCGTCATTTTCATCGCTTGTGTCGTAAGTGACCAGCTTGTTTTCACTCTTGTGCAGTGCATGTAGAGCTTTACGTAGTGCATCACCTTCCAGACACCCGCCACTAATAGCACCGGTCATTTGACCGTATTCATCTACAAGCATTCTTGCGCCAGCCTTGCGGTAAGAGCTGCCCTCCACATGGACTACGGTTGCCAGCACACATTCAATTTCATTTGCATGTGCCTGTTCGAAAGCATCTATGATCAAATCCAACTCCCTCATAAGCTTGATGCTTTAAGTTGACTGATGCCACGCTTGATATTTTTGATCGCCTCAATCACGTCCATTCGAGTGGTCATACGCCCAAGAGCAATACGCATGGATGCTAATGCCTTCTCGTCAGAATGCCCAAGGGCTTTTAAGACATGAGAGGGTTTAATGGTATTGGAGCTGCATGCCGATCCTTGCGATATCGCTAAGTTTTTCATTACGCGAATCAGACGACTGCCGTCAATTCCGTCAATGGATACGCTGGTCATGTGTGGAAGTCTGATGGATTGATCGGCATTGATACTGACTCCTTCGATATCGAGCAATTCATCTTCTATCGTTTCGATTAGTTGACCCAATCGATTGGCTTCACCTCTCATTTCCTGATGACAGATTTCGCAAGCTTTACCAAAACCTACAATGGCTGGTACGTTGAGTGTGCCGGGACGCAATTTGCGTTCT
>CAXEKM010000590.1:0-4614 GCA_963996645.1 uncultured Marinoscillum sp. | reverse complement strand
CTGACCGATGCAATTTACTCTGAGTCCGAGCAAAAGGATATTGACTTGATTATTATGGGTACCAGAGCTGAGCACGACTCCATTGAGCACCTAATAGGCACTAGAGCCACGGACATCATTGAGACTTCCAAAGTACCAGTGATCGTTATCCCTGAAAATGTACATGAGTTTGCTCCTAAGAAAATTGGGTTCGCCTCTGACTTATCTGAAATCAAAAACGTAAAACGAATGGACTTAATTGGTGTATTCGCCAAGATGTTTGACGCGAAGGTTTATGTCTTCTCTATCGTAGATGATCCAGAGAAATTGACTGCTCAAGATCAGAAATTATTGAAAGATATCGCAGAGCGATTCAAAGATTATAGCTGCTCTGCACGTACTGTTCAGGCAGATTCCATTACAAAAGGCATCGTAGACTTTACAAAAACACACGAGTTGGATTTGCTGTCAATGATTCCTAGAGAACATTCATTTTTTGAAAAATTATTTAGAAAATCAGTAACGAAAAACATCGCTATTGATATCGATATTCCGCTACTCAGCTTTCATGAGTAATCATTCATGAGCGTTCATTTTACTGAGTACCGCACCGAATACTTCGAGGAACTCCATGATGCATTTCTGGATGCTTTCTCGAAGTATTTTGTTTCATTTCGTCCTGGCAAAGAGCAATTTCACAGACGTATTTACTCCAAACTCAACATTTTACCTGAATTGAGTGGAGTGGCTATGTCTGGAAATCAGATTGAATCATTCATTCTACACACAATCAATACCTACCAGAAAAAGAAGACCATTTACAATGGAGGAACTGGCACGCGAATCAATAGCCAGGGAGAAAAACTAGCTAATCGACTCTATGAATACCTATTCCCGAAACTAAAGGCAACTGGCGCCGAGTGTGTGTTATTGGAAGTAGTTGACAAAAACATGCGAGCCCAGAAGCTATACGAAAGCCTGGGATTCAAATTCACCAGAGTACTGAAATGCTACAAACTCACAGATCAAATTAAAGTATCAAATAACACTGATTTAACTATTGAGCCTGGAGAATGGAACGACTCATTGATTAACAACTTGAGTTTTGAACCATGCTTTATGGACAGCACGAATCAACTGCATTACAATCTGAAACACGAAAAAGTATTGATTGCCAAAATAGATAATCAACCTGTAGGACATTTGGTTTTTCAACCGGATTTAGGCCGTATTTCACAATTAGCAGTACATTCTGATCATCGCAAAAAAGGGATTGGGAAGCAATTGGTATCAGCGTGTCATCAATATACTCATGCAGCAGAATTGACAATTCTCAACATTCCAGAATCTGAATTAGAAACCACAGATGCTTTAGAAAAAATGGGGTTCATGAATGAAATTGATCAATTTGAACTCGAATTGATAATTTAGCCTATGCTAATCAGCGAAATAGCGTCTATACTTCAAGCAACATTTCTGGCTCAATCTGAAGATCTGGCAATCAATACAATTGTCTATGACTCCAGAAAAGCCACAGGATCGGCCAATGAATTATTCATTGCATTGCCGGGAAGCAATCATGATGGACATGAATATATACCCGCATTGATTCAACGTGGATGTAAAAATTTCCTGGTAGCTAAGAAAATTCAACATTCATCTTCTGAGATCAATATCCTTCAGGTTAAAGATGTGATGGCAAGTTTTCAGATTCTCGCTCAAACTCATAGAGCTAAGTTTCAAATCCCTGTGGTGGGTATTACTGGTAGCAACGGAAAAACCATTGTCAAGGAATGGCTCTCTACACTATTGAGTCATCAATTCGAAGTAGCAAAAAGTCCCAAAAGCTTCAATTCTCAATTGGGAGTACCGCTATCCCTTTGGCCACTGAATGAGTCTCATGAAATCGGTGTGTTTGAAGCAGGGGTTTCTAAAAAAGGTGAGATGCAAAGGCTGGCTAACATGATTCAGCCTTCTATTGGAATATTTACCAACATTGGTGAAGCACACTCTGAAGGATTTGAAAGCCTGGAGCAAAAGCTGGAAGAGAAAGCACTGCTGTTTGCTGACTGCCAGCAAGTGATTTGTCGTTATGAGCATTCGATCATTAGATCCCATTTAGTCAAACAAAGTTCTAAATTGATTTCCTGGGGCATCGACGAGCCAAAAGCTCATATCAATTTTCATAAAACGGACATTCACCACTACCACACCAAGGTGAATAATGTCCCCCATAACTTTCATATACCATGGACCAATGATCTGGATCTTGAAAATCTATTTCATGTGATTTCTGCAGCGCTGCGCCTTGGAGAAAGTGAAGCAAATATTCAAAAAGGTATTGACGAGCTGAAAGCAGTACCCATGCGCCTGGAGTTGAAGCGAGGACAAAACAACTGCTACATTCTGGACGATACCTACAACAATGATTTGTTGGGACTTCAAGTGGCATTGGATTACCTCAAACAACAGCCGCATAAGTCAAAAACGACTGTCATCCTTTCTGATATTCTACAGTCTGGTAAGACGGCTGAGGAACTCTATCAGGCAGTCAACCTCCTCATGAAAAACCATGGAGTAAGTCAGCTAGTCGGAATTGGGCAGGAAATCTCAAACCATCAAAATCAGTTTGACTTACCTTTTCAAGGATTTAACAGTGTTAATGACTTTCTAAAGGCTGCACCATTATTTGCTGATGAAACCATCCTGGTAAAGGGTGCGAGGAAATATGGTTTGGAAAAGATAGTCGGTTATCTGGAGGAGAAAAGCCATGGCACCGTGATGGAGGTCAATTTTGAAGCCATCACTCACAACCTCAACGTGTACCGCTCCAAACTGGATCCATCTACTAAACTTATGGTGATGGTCAAGGCCTTTGCTTATGGAGTTGGTGTAGAAGAAATCGCTCATTTACTACAATATCACCAGGTGGATTATCTGGGAGTGGCTTATCTGGACGAAGCCATTAACCTTCGCCGGAAAGGCATTGATGTTCCTATCATGATCATGAATGTCAATCCTGATAGCCTGGGCATTTTGGAACCCTTCAACCTGGAACCAGAGATTTACAGCATAGGCATGCTCAATAGGCTGCTGGATGAAACTGATACACCTCCTCCTATTCATTTGAAAATTGAAAGTGGTATGAACCGCCTTGGATTCACTGTTGATCAACTGGAAGAATTGATTGGAGTACTAAAGCAAAATACGCAAGTGAGAGTAGCTGGTATCTTTACACACTTTTCTAGCGCTGATAGTTCTTCAGAAGACGAATACACTGATCAACAGGCGAACGCGTTTAATCAGGCTTATGATTTGCTCTCTGCAGCATTAGGCTATCAGCCCATTAAACATGCTGTGAATTCAGCAGGCATCGTCCGCAAGCCTGAGTATCAGTTTGACATGGTTAGACTAGGTATAGGCTTGTATGGATTCGATAGCTCCAATGAGCTTCCTGGACTGAAAACCATCAGTACCCTGAAAACTAAAATCTCTCAAATCAAGCGGGTCAAAGCTGGAGAGTCCATCGGATATTCCAGAAAAGGAAAACCAACAACGGATTCAGAAATAGCAACCATCGCAATAGGTTATGCTGACGGCTATACCCGTCTTTTTGGTAATGGAAAGGCTTATGTACTGGTAAATGGACAGCAAGCACCCACTATTGGGAACATTTGCATGGACATGACCATGATCGATGTGACCGGATTGATGGCCAAAGAAGGAGATGAAGTAATCATCTTTGGCGAAAAACCCAATATCTCAGAGCTAGCACACTGGAGCAGTACTATTCCTTATGAGATCCTGACAAATGTGAGTCAGCGCGTGAAGCGTGTGTTTGTAAGCGAGTAAAACACCCCCATGAATCATGAGGGTGCCGCTCCAAAAAGTTCTCAAAGCCACATCGGAGCTACTGTGGCTTTGATGCATCACTACTTGGCTAATACAGTGGTCATTTTGTAATTCTTGCCATCATAACCATGTAAAAATGCTGTGCCATCTTTACCCAAATACATACCATAGTAGCCTACTAAAATTTCATCATCGACCATAACTGGATCTACTATCGCTCCTGTTGCTTTATTGATCATAAGTAGTTTTCCATAGGCAAATACTTCATCTATTTTGACCGACTTGGTATAAGTAGCATAATCAGTACTGGTGGACTCAGAAATAGTGCTTCCTGGCGTCATGCCCTCATTCATTTTACGATAAAGCACATAGTACCAATCCCCTTGCTGTTTGACAGTGGTCGGATAATCTAAATATTGACCCGCTGGCGCAGTTTTGGTCTTGCTCCAACCTCTTACTCCCAATGGAATGGTAACTGGCTTTTTAGGAGTCCAAGCCGCAGTAGCGATGAATTGTTTCTTGTTTCCAGAGTTTGGATCTAACCTCAAAAGGAAATTACCCACTTCTTTGATATCACCCAGAATAAGCAACTCATTATCAAAAGCTAAAATGTCATTGATTTCAGGCACTTCCTTTTTCTTGATCAATTCTTTCACCTTTTCCCCTTTAGCAGTTTGAAAGGCATTAAGATCTTCAGCAGACAATTTTTGAGCAAAAGACACTTTGCCATTTGCTACTTTGTAAATGTGAAGCGCCTCAAACTGGGTACCTTTACCAAACCCT
>CAXEKM010000589.1:0-2575 GCA_963996645.1 uncultured Marinoscillum sp. | reverse complement strand
TGTTGCTGCTGGCAACATTCCTGACGATTGGCAAGGATTGGATATCGGACCAGAAACAGTGAAATTGTTCTCTGAGACTATCGAGAAGTCTAAAACCATCCTGTGGAATGGCCCTATGGGTGTATTCGAATTCCCTGCATTTGCAATAGGAACTGAATCAATCGCTAAATCTGTAGTAAACGCAACAGAAAACGGTGGATTCTCTCTAATTGGTGGTGGTGATTCAGCTTCGGCTATCAACAACCTTGGCTTTGGGGACAAAGTATCTTATGTAAGTACCGGTGGTGGTGCATTACTTGAGTATATGGAGGGTAAAGTGCTTCCTGGAGTAGCAGCTCTAGAGGAAACAGAAGACTAAAAACTAACAAAAATCAATACGAAAAGAGCAGATTATTTCAATCTGCTCTTTTTTTATGTCTTTGATTATCAAAAATTTAGCGTATTTTTGATTAGAACACACTGCCTTCTCACCTATGGAAGAATGGAAAACATGGGAAAACGAGGATATTCGAAATAAGTTTCTTGTTAGTAGCTACGGTGAAGTCAAATCACTTTATTTCAATCCTCCCAAACTCTTGAAGCACTATAAGAATATGGGCTATCGTGCAATACCTACCCGTAAAAAGGATGGTAAGAACACGCTAATCTATGTTCATAAAGTAGTGGCCGAACTCTTTTTACCAAATCCAGATGGACATGACCATATCATCTTTTTAGATGAAAACAAGGGTAATCCAGCTGCTGACAACCTGAAATGGGTTGACAAAGATGAGTTCAAGCATCATATGAGTAAGTTTCATAAATCAGCTTATACTTACGATAAAGAGTTTACTCCCAACAACAAACTAAGCCGTACTCAAGTAGCTATTATCAAAAAGATGATGGCAGATCCTAACCGAAAAACTCGTGTCAAAATCATTGCAAAACAATTTGGAGTGTCCGTAGGGACCATTTTTAGCATCAAACGTGGAGATTCCTGGAAACATGTGAAACCAGCAGGAAACGCCCCTAAGTCTACTCAGGAGAAATAGCAAAAAGCTCACTTTTGGTGAAGTAGATGCGTCGCTGATCCATTAACATTCTAATTCCAGCTACTAAATCATCAAAGTCTAATCCTGCAAAATGTGCTTTCAAATCTTGCTCAGATTTAGCACCTGTTTGGATGAATGCTTCAATCTGACTAAGTGGAATGGAGTTAGTGTATTTTGCCTTGGAAAGGCAAACATCACAAACACCACAGTCTTCAGCAGTGATTTCATCAAAGTATTTTTGAATCACTCTGGAGCGACATTTTTTGGTATCAGATACATAGTTGATCACAGATTCAGCTTTACCAAACGTGACGTCACGACGCCATTTGATACGCTTTTGATCAAGTGGGAGGTTATTTGCATCGTATCGAGGAGTTAGGAAAGTAATTCTTGGGATATCACTTGCTCGTTGATAAGTGACAACTTCTGCCTGATGCAAATAGGTTAATTGTTGATACGCTTTTTCAATAGACTCGCCGAGAAGTGATGCAACATCCTTCTCCTTAATGGTAACAAAATCTGTAAACAACTGACCTCCATACAAACGCATAAGTACCTTGATTACTGGATCCATTGCTCTATTGGCCACTTGAAACTTATAGATTTCTTGCTGTTCCAAATTAAAGATCAATTTGGAATTCTCTTTGAAAGGCTCATTTAATGCTATCAAACCTTCATCCGTTAGCTTATTGAGCGCATGAAAAGTTTCAACCAATGGTAAATCGAAGTTTCGTGCGAATGCCTGATAATCAAACTCAAAACTAGAAAGTGCATTACTTCCAACTGCCAACTTAAAGTAATTGGCTAATGCCTGATAAACTCTTCGGATATACTCAACAGAAACCGCTGCTTGCTCAGTGCGAGTCCTCAGATTCTCAATATCATTCTTGGTGTATAGCTGAATAGCATAGGCTTTCTGCTCATCTCGCCCTGCCCTACCTGCCTCCTGATAATAGGCTTCCAGTGAGTCCGGCAAATCATAATGGATGACTGTTCGTACATCTGGCTTGTCTATTCCCATCCCAAAAGCATTGGTTGCCACCATCACCCTTGTTTCTCCTGCAATCCACTTATCTTGTTTAGCAGACCTGATAGATCCTGGAACACCTGCATGATAATAATCTGTCGAAATCTGATTGTAATGCAAGAATTCTGCTATTTCGCGAGTCTGTTTCCTACTACGCACATACACCACACTACTTCCCTGCACGTTCCTTAAGATTTCCAGTATTTTCTGTTCCTTATGTTCTAATTCAAATACTGAGTAAGACAAATTAGCTCGAGCGAAACTCTTCTGAAAAACACGTGCATTATCCGCTTTAAGTTTTTCAAGGATATCAAACTTCACCTCACGAGTTGCAGAAGCTGTTAATGCAACAATTCTAGGAGGTCTAATTTCTTCAATAAACTCTGCAATCTCCAGATAAGGTGGCCTGAAATCGTAACCCCATTGGGAAATACAATGAGCTTCATCAATCGCCAATAGATTGATATCCATTTGCTTTGCCCGCTCTTTGAAAATGTCAGTTTTCAAACGCTCCGGA
>CAXEKM010000588.1:0-4096 GCA_963996645.1 uncultured Marinoscillum sp. | reverse complement strand
CCGTCTAGCGTATATGGATAGCCTGAAATAGGAGACTCTCCACCAAAAAGGTTGTTGTAGCTATCCGCGCCATCAGTGGTCCAAGGGTACGCGGTTTCTAAAATTATTATCTCCTTATTAAAGCGTTCTTTAAACCCCTTGATTCGATCCTCCAATTGATTGAATGAAACTCCAGTATGCCAAAGTGGATAATAAGAGATCCCAATGAAATCAAAATCTGTAGTTTGCTCAATCATCTTATCAAACCACCATTCTACATTCACCGGATCAGCTACATGAAAGGCTATTTTGGTATCTACAGCAGATGTTTCTGAAACCTCATTCACCGCTCGAATAGCAGCTTTAACTACCACACCCATATTGGCCCAACCCGATTCGCATACGTTCATATCCGGGAAATTGGCATTACCGCCAGAAAGCATCATTCCACAGTTGGATTCATTTCCTATCTGCACCATTTCAGGCATTAAACCTTTGCTCTCCAGATAGCTCAAAACGGAATAAGTATAATTGTAAACGGAATCAGCTAACACATTAATGTCAGTAATTTCCGTCCATGCTGCAGGTACTTGCTGTTTTTCAGGATCCGCCCAATTGTCCGAATAATGAAAGTCAAGTAGCACCTCCATGCCTTGTTCTTTGGACAAACGAATGGATTTTTCTACATCATACAAGTCGTTGTAAAGTTGGGAACCGTCCTCATAAACCTCCTGAGTCCAAACGGGATTATGCCACAGTCTAAACCGCGCTAAATTTGTGCCATGATCAGCAAATATTGCATATGGTGATTTTTCTGTTGATTCCGCTTTATATACGCCTCCATGATCCAAAATCTGATTGACGTACGACAAATCCGCTCCAAAATAAAATTTATCTACGGACACTAAAGAATCATCGTCATCCTCAGGGTTCACCCCTCTTCTTGGCTCATCCTCACAAGCTACTAACCAAAATAATGAGAAAATCAATGAATACAACATGTGCTTTCTGACCATTTATTTTTTGTATTTAAAAGGTTTTAGGCGAATCATTCGAGCCGCCTAAAACCTGCTTAATCTTTGATTTATTCTAAAGAGAGAGTTTTGTTCGCCAAATCAACTGTGACCTTATAAGTTCCGTCTGTTCCATCAAAACTCATGTTGTCATCATTGTCATTAACAGCGGATAATAGTTCATCAAGTCCTCCAGTGAAATAACTGGCACCAAATGAATCTGACCAGTTATCTACCTCCTCAAAGAACCTGAAGGTAGCACCATTTGTAAAGGTTACATCCGTGGCCTCAAACACTCCATTTCCCATATCTGTGAAAGTTGGTGAATTGCCAAATGTCCAACTCTGATCATCCCCAACCAGATACAATGCGGCAGGATAAGCTGAGTAAGGTTCCACAATCACGGATTTATTGCTAAATGACACTGTGATCGTGTAGGTTCCTGTTGCTCCATTGAAGGAGAAATTGCCATCTGCATCACCAACTGCTCCAAGGTCACTGTCTACCTCAGTGAAGTAATCAAAATTGTAAGCGTCAGACCAATTGTCCAATTCCTCAAAAAACCGGAAAGTAGCCCCATTGGTAAAATCTGCCGTAGCTTCAAATGTTCCCCCTCCTAAGTCTGTGAATGTCGGAGAATTGGCAAACGTCCAGCTTTGATCATCCCCTACTAAATAAAGTGAAGTTGGATATGCCGAAGCTACTTCAATTGTTACCGTAAAATCATCTAAATCTACGGTGACCAGATATTCGGCTGTTTCACCAGCAAAAATGAAGTTATCATCTCCGTCACCTGCTTGCGTGAAGTTTTGAGGTAAGCTGCCTTCAGCAAAATAACCATATCCAAACTGAGTTGCATTCCAGTCGGCTTTCTCAAAAAACCTGAAGTATCCATCCTTTTGCAATACGGCCGTACCTTCATACTTTCCACCACCTAAAAACTCAAGTGATGCTGCCTGTTGTAAATCCCAACCTTGACCATCTCCTATCACAAATAAAGTAGGAAGCTCACTTTCTTCCATGCTGATGGTTTTGGCGTTTAGATTTATTGAAATTTTATAAACTCCTGAAGTGCCATCGAAAATAAAGTTGGAATCACCATCTTCTCCATCAATTAATGTGGATGGTATAGTTCCTCCATCAAAATAGCTATATCCCCATTGCTCAGCATCCCAGGAAGGAGTTGCAAACATTCGGAATTTACCTCCATTGACAAACATACCTACAGCCTCATAAGTACCAGGTCCAGTGCTACTTACCTCAAGTGCATCACCTAACACCCAACCTTGTGCATCACCAATGATGTATATTGGAGGAAATACCGCCAAATAAGGAGTGATAGATGCTGTAACCACATTGGAATAAACAGGTTCAACATTTGCATTCACCGCCGACCGAATTCTAAACTTGACTTCTGATGCTACGTCTGGTTCTAAACCCAATCCAAGCAAAGTATTATTCAACGATTGAATAGTGGGTGCTGCAGTCAAATCCTGCGTGGTGGCAATAGTAGTCGGTGAAGAAAAATCTCCCGCTGCCAAATCCATTTGCAAGGTATAAGTGATCGATGCATCAAATCCGAAATCTGGCGCATCCCACGAAAACTCATTAAATACCTCTGATCTACTTTCAAAAGTGAATACATAGCTATCAGCAGATGTATTAGCCAAAGTATTGGCTGCTACCTCATCTTTAATGGTAATTTTCTCAAAGTCCTCCTCACACGACATCCCAATGATTGATGTCACTAACAGCAAGATAAATGCTTTTATATAATTAATCAGTTTCATAATCTAAATGGGTTAAAATCAGTAATCAGTATTCTGCTCAAGGTTCGGATTTGCTCCAATTTCTGTACTTGGAATTGGGAAAAGGTCTCTATGAGCTGCAGAAGGGGCTCCTTCCTGCACATTACCCTTCCACGGCCATAAGTAGTCACCTCCTGTGAATACACCAAAGCGAATCAAATCAGTTCTTCTATGACCTTCCCAAAACAACTCTCTTGCACGTTCATCTAAAATAAAATCAAGAGTCAACTGACCTGCAGTAATATTTCCAGAACCGTCACCAAATGCTCTTTCTCTTAATGCATTGACATAAGTAAGTGCCTGAGCAGTAGATCCTCCAGAACCACCTCTCAAAACAGCTTCAGCATACATCAGATAGGCATCCGCCAATCGGAACATCGGCCAATCTGTATCTACCATCACTGGCTGATCACTATCAGATGGTGTTCCATCCAACTTTCTATTTCTGAATTTGGTAATGGCGTAGCCATCGGTAAACAATCCAATATCATTGATTTCTAATGACTGACCGTCTGTCCAGAACAGAGCTCGTCTATCATTATCCATATCAAATTTGTTGACCAAAGCGGATGTTGTTCTCAGTCCGGCCCACGCTTCACCTGTGCCCATCAAGTCGTAAGTGGGCATGGAGCCACCGATCTGCGCATGTAGCAAATACACCATTCCTCCATAGGTTTGCGTATTGATACCATCATAGGTAATTGGTAGAATCATTTCGGGACTCGTCTGATTATCTGCAACAAAATTGTGCATGTAATCAGGAGCCAAACTGTAGACTGAATTATTGATTTTATCTAGAACTGCAATTGCTTCAGTATACTTCGGTTCATTGATATATACCTCGGCATTCAAATAAAGCTTAGCTAAAATCATCCATGAAGCAGCTTTATCCGCACGACCATACTCAAACTGAGGATCTCCCAGGTCACTTTCTATGGCTATTAGTTCTGACTCGATATAGGCAAATAAGTCAGCTCGCTGAATCTGCTCAGGGAAAAATGCTCCAGGCAGATCTTCTTCAGTTACAAACGATGGATTGCCAAACATGTCTATTGCATGATAATAGGCAAGTGCTCTCAACAAACGAGCTTCTGCATGAAACTTTGAAATATCCGGATCATCATTCCCTGCAGTTGCTCTAATATATTCATTACACAAAGCCACGGAATACATGATTCTTGAGTACATCGCTGCAATGAACACATCTGTTGCTGTCCATGTATGCCAATGTAGATCTTTAATGGTTGCATCATTCCATGAAAGTACTGCTTCGTCAGTAGTCAATTCCTGACAGTT
>CAXEKM010000587.1:0-6102 GCA_963996645.1 uncultured Marinoscillum sp. | reverse complement strand
TAATGCTTCAAATAGCAATTCAAACTGATAAGAACCTTCGATCAATCCACTTAGGCTTAAAGTAGCCGTATTTTGTCCTGAAAGAGTCGCTGTATTTGGACCGCTCAGTTGTACCCACGCATATCCAGTGATTGTCCCATCTGCATCTGAACTAGCAGACCCATTAACGGAAGTGCTATTATCTGGAAGTGTAATGCTACTATTAGTCACAGAAGCAACAGGTGGAACCTGAGGAGCCTCCGTGACAGTAATCACTAAAGTCTCGGTATCCGTTCCGGCAGTATTGGATGCAGATATGCTCACATTATAAGTTCCAGCAGTACTCAAAGTGCCAGTCAACTGACCAGTACTGGTATTCACAGAAATTCCGGAAGGCAAATTGGTCGCTCCAAACGATGTTGGGAAATTAGCTGCAACAATGCTGTAGTTAATTGCTTGACCTTCTTCTCGTGTAATCTCCAATTGACTGGTGATACTCGGAGTTGTAGGTGTGATTGGCTCACAAGTAGTCAAGTATACTGACCCAAACAGACTCGGATTGCTCCAACCCATTTCTGATGTTGCAAAACTTGATACCTGAGAATCTCTACTTCCTCCTCCATCATCATCGTCTACAGCTACATCAAACCCAATGGTATATCCTATGGAAGGAGAAACGCCAATCGTTGACCATGGAATGGCAGCCTTACAAACATATCCCCCAGAAACAGCAAACATGTTGAAGGTAATCCCTGTCGAATTTTGAACAGAGTTTCCACCTAAATGTACGGTTGCATCATTCCATCGGAACCCAAATTGAAAATCATTGATCCCATCGTATGAAGTTCCTTTTGAGTTGTTTCCATCAATGAAAATATTCACCACATCATCATTCCACCATTCAGAACCAGAGTCATTGTTCAATGAATTATCTGATACTTCAACCAACACATATAGCGCCTGATTGTCATACATGGCTCTCCACTGACCTGAATAGTCACCAGGTAATCCACCAACAGTCACATTGGAGATGCTTCGAGATGGTACTTCATTCCATGCGGATTCAATAGTAGCCGTATTGCCTGGTGCATTGGCTGTCAACCCGATTACCGGAGCAGTACACGGAGGATTCTCATTGTCTTTAATCGTAACAGTCGCTGTTCCTGCACCGATATTGTAGTTTCCATTGTCTACAATAGTCAAAGTAATCGTTTCATCTCCTTCAAAATCAGAATCGTCTGTAGCAACAATTGAAATTAATTGAGACAAATTGGACTGAGTCAATGTTACCGATCCTGATAACGCAGGAGTTGCTGAATAATCACCACTAGAGGCAGAACCACTTACCGTATAACTTACCGTAAGATCCCCAGCCAATTCAGTGGTACTAATCACAAACTGTCCATTTGCGCCACCTTCAAAAGCTTCACTTACCACTGCTTCAATATTGACTGCTGAAGTCACATTGATTGTTACCTGATCAGTTGCTGAAGGATTGTCATCAGATGTTACGGTGATGATTGTCTGACCTACACCAGTTGCTTCAAACTGACCTGTCACCTGATTGATCGAGCCAACAGATGAATTACTGTTCGTATAAGTCACTGCTTTGTTGGACGCATTTTGTGGTGCGAATGTCGGCGCAAGATTGACTGTCTGACCTATCACCAAAGAAAGTGGGCCATCTGGCATGTTAACAGATTGCACGCCAACTGGCTCGGTGAAATAAGTATTAACAATTAAATTTCCAGTAGTAATGATGCTATCCTCTGTTTCCCAACTGATCCATTGTGGATTGTACAAATCGATTTGTCCACTGGCGCTTGCCGCAATTCCAGTACCTCCATCGGTATAAACCACTGTATTGTGATCGTATGGATCTAGTCCTGTTCCATCAACTTTTAACGAATGAAACTCAATATTTTGATAAGGGCCACCCTCTAGTGTGATCGCATGTCTCTGCGAATTGATCAGGTCAATATCTTCCCAATACACATTCCAAAGCCCAGCAGCACCTGACAAATAAATGGCACCAATCTCCTCATTGAACAGGTCATAAGTTGTACCGTGATTGATGATAGTGATGTTACTCATCACTGACTGGTTGTTCTGTAGAAACTTAAAGCCAGGGAAGGTATCTGTGAATCGAATACCTGCACAACCACGTCCATCTCTTATCAAAACATGGTTCACTCCATGTCCATCGGCACCATGAAAAGCTACTCCACCGGCACGCCATACGTTTTCTACCGTACTGAACTGCAAGGTATTATTAGATCCAGGTGTTCCATGACCAAAAGCATCAGATGACCAAACCGCAAACCCATCATCACCACTGTTTCTGATGTTGGTATGCTCAACTGTACAATTGTTACTTCCTTCAGCAAAGTTGACCCCATCGGCGTAGTTATTTCTGATACGACAATTGGTCACCAGCATATGATTGGTGATGTCAGGCTGTGTAGCTCCTTCTACCGCCCAGTCGTAATCAGCAAACCACATACCGGTCTCAAAGTGTTCTACCCAGACGCTTCTTACCACAGAATAGCTACCCCAGGTACCGAAAACACCTTTGTATCCTTTGTAAGGCTCATTCCAGCCAGGAATTCGCTCATTATCCGGGCAAAAACGATCGTTATTATTGGTGGTAATATGCACATCTGAAAACTCGAGTTGATCTGCTCTTGCTTTCACTCCTCCAGAAAATGCCAAATCAGAAGAGAAGAAAAGCTCGGTATGCCATATTCCTGCACCTTGTACTTTGATGTTGCTGGCATTGAGCTTAAACTGACCATTGAGATAATACTTCCCTGGTGGGATGTACATGTTCTTCCCTTGCGCATTGGCATCAGCCAAACATGCATGGAAAGCTGCTAAATCATCAACTTGATCATTTCCATTGGCATTGTAAGGTGCATCTGTTACGGACAGGTAATTAGCAGGTGGTCCCTTTACTACCTCAATTGGTTCGATTTCAATAAAGTCAATTCCATATTCAAAAGAACTTCCTCCTGTTTTTTCCAATCGAATAGTACTTCCAGGAGCAAGTGATGAATTTAGTTTGAAATTAATGTCATCAAAATACATTCTTACCTCACTGAAACCTTGATTTGGAACATTCCCCCCTTGGGCACCTTGAAATTTATTCAGGTAATGAAATGCCCAATAGGAGTTTAGTGTGATCGTTTGATCTAGCGCTCCATTGACATAAACATTCAAGGCAGCTTGATTACCAGTGCCCGCAGAATTATCAGGAATGGTAAATCGAAGTGTTACGCCATCCGCGAATTCGTTTACTGTCCATTCTGCAAAATCTCCATCTGAAACTAGTGCAAGATAGTGCTGCGTAGAAGCTTCAGCAGCTGCTACATCTGGAACGAAATCATAATCAGTCCGTGCTTGGGCCTGAGACTGGGACGTATTGTCCGACTCATATCTGGTGTAAGGCATTTGATAGGCTCCTCTCGGGAGTCCATCTCCTTGTGCATACAATGCCGCACTCAGTGCGAACAATATTAGATACGTGAGTAGTTTTCCAATTATCGTGGACTCTTGATTGAGCCAACCAACTGGTCGTTTTTCATCATTTTTCATAGGGTTTTACATTTAATAGGTTGGTTTTAAAAGTAGACATGTATCAGACTCTTGTGATTCATTTTGAAATGGTTCTGTTTCATAGGCATTATTGATTTATTTTAAATAGCGGTTTTGCAAAGACATACATCACCTGTTGGCATCAATACCTTTAATGAATCATTAAGAAAAGCGGGGAAAAATGCGATCCGTCTTGAGCGACGGATCGCGGAGTGATGATGGAGCCTTACCTCAGGCTCTATTACTTCTTCATACTATTACATCATCCTAATATCTATTTCAAACTACTACTGTGCAGGCTCAATGTTCAGCGTCCTTCCCTGATCCAGTGAGTTAATAGTGAAGGTTATCACATAATCTCCACCAGTTGCAACAAAGTAGTTGTCTTGTCCATCTTCTTTGATGATCTGCTCATCATCGAAAGCTGCTCCGGTATGGTTTGCACCACCGAAGGTTACCCATTCTCCATCAGGGCTTTCTCTGAAAACAAATGATCTTCCTTCAATCAATTCCAATTCCCAGGTCCATGAGTAGATGTCACCATCTTTTTCAGGAGTCTTTGCAAAGTGAATGGCGTCCCATGCGCCTTCTGTCGTTCCTTCGACAAAATATGCGTTGCCAAAAATTCCATACTCCTTAGCGGACAAATCATCACCTCCGGCTGAAGGTTCAATGGTCAAGGTACGGCCATCATCTTCTGAGTTGATTGTGAAGGTTACATCATAAGTACCTGCAGTTTGCACCCAGTAGTTGTCCTGGCCATCTTCTTGAATGATCAATTCATCATCAAAAGCAGATCCTACTTTTCCAGCGCCTCCATAGGTAATCCAAATGGTTCCATCAAGATCTCTCAACACGAATGCTCTGTCTGCAATCAATTCAACAGTCCACTTCCAGTTGTAAAGGTTACCATCTCTTTCAGGCGTTTTCACCATATGAACGGTTTCCCATTGACCTGTTGGTTCTGCGCCATCTATTTTGTAAGCATTGCCAAACCAACCGATCTCCACAGCAGAATAATCATTCTCCAATGTTCCAGTTTTTTCTTTGGTCTCATCCCACTCACCTGTGCCTGCATTGAATGCCAATGTGTAAGTAAACAACCCTGTTTCAATGTTTGGCAGGTTTACATCCATATAAACCAAATCATTTTCTCCAGCATCCCAGGCAGCCTGATAGTCTGCTACACCGAGATAATCTATCGTAGCAATCACGCCATCATTGTACAATTCATAGCCTTGATTAAATCGAATTTTGTATCCAGCAGCTCCAAATAAACCTAAGTCTGTCGCTTCGAATGTTGCTCCCTCAGCTGAAGCTGATTTCATAGGAATGGCAGTGCTTTCTGTCCATTGACCAGGTGTAGCATCTCCAATCACATTGATTTCAATTTTCATCATTCGGAATGATTCCGTAGAGATGTCTACAAATAACTTGTAGAGTCCTTCTTCAGTAATAGTAATTGGATCTCCATCAGCAACGAGTGTTCCATGAATGATATCCGCATCTATATCCGTAAAATCAAGTTCTAAACCATTGGTTACCGTAGCAGCTCCCTCTACTCCGTAGGTTGTAGCCACTTCATTTTCCACATGACTTATTTGAATGGTACTATTGGCTCCGATATACATGAGCTTTCCGTAGTAACCATCTACGTTTTCTGCTCCACCACTTTTAGCTGGATTAAGAGTCGCTAAACTCATTTTTGCGTTGGGCTCCAAGGCAGTGGCCGCTATGGTATTATTTCCAAAAACATAAGCACCATCCACTTTTGGTACCAGCACTTCCGGCTCTGTTGGTTCATCCTCTCCACAGGACATGAAGATGGATGTCGTCAGCACTAAGGCAGCTAACAAAATCCTGTTTAGGTAATTAGATTTCATCATATTAGGATTTAATTGCGATTAATGATTTACAGTTGATTTATTATTTCCGAAGCCTTTTCAGGCCTTAGTTCCGATAAATGCAGGAATGCCTCATCCAACTTCTCCATCGCTCCTTCATCCCCTTTTGATTCCTTTCTTTTCAAGTAGTACTGATGCACCAACTCCAATTCCTCTACACCGTAGGATACCCCAGAAAAATCCTGAATGCTTTCCAAAAATTGATAGCCAAATTCATCGGTAGGTTCAATCATGGTTCCTTCCCCAAAGTCATTCCAGGTAACCAGCTGGATATAATCCAGATTATACTCCGCAGCTTTTGCTAATTGATCTTCCAGGGTTTGGCCTCCTCGATGACTCAAATACCCGTAGCCATCACCCCAGCCACCTTCTTTGTAGTAATCGTCAAAACCAGGACATGCAGAGCCAATCAACAATCCATCTTTGTAGGTGGAATAAAAATTCTCCAGATCACGCATATCTGTATTGAAGTCCACCCAGGAAAACTCTCCACCTCCATTGGATCCCACATAATAATCATGTCCCCAAAGCGGTAAGAAAAGTGGCTTCTCTTCTGCAATCGAAAATATTTCTGTCCAATCGTCAGCATCCCTGAAATAGCGAGGGCCGAATGTCATCAGCAGTG
>CAXEKM010000586.1:0-2383 GCA_963996645.1 uncultured Marinoscillum sp. | reverse complement strand
TAGAAAAGATAAAGAATTGGAGTTGGCCTCCCACCATTCTGAAATCGGAGTGTAAAGTGCTAAGCCAAATAGCTGATCTTCGGTGAGTTGACGATTGGTTGATTTTTTGAATTTCACATCTCGCAAATCAATACTGTTGTCTGCTTCCTTCTTGGCTATTTTGAAATAACGAAATGCATAGGACAATGCGGCGATACCGAAAATGATATAGCCATACCAGGGAAGGTTCTCAAATAGTTGCATAGGTTAGGAATTTAAAAGTTGATTGATATCTAGTTCTTTCTGCTCCGCTTTGGGGATCTCCAATAACACTGCAGGATGCTCCTTTCTTAGGTTGGCAATGATATTGGCTGGAAACATCTCTATTTTATTGTTAAAGGCCGTTACAGCAGCATTGTAGGCCCTGCGAGCAGCTGAAATATGGTCTTCTATATCTCTTAGTTCATACTGAAGGTTGTGAAACTGCATGTCAGCTTTCAGGTCAGGGTAATTTTCTGCATTCAGATTGATGCTTGTTAGCAGCTTATTGAGTTCATTCGTTGCTGCTATCTTATCTGATGGATTGGCTTCTTGCCTCAACTGACTTCTTAGCCGAGTAATATCAGTAAGTAGCTCCTTTTCATAAGCCATGTATTTATTGAGCATGGCCACCAGGTTCGGTATGAGATCGAACCGTTTCTTTAGGTAGATTTCGATACTTCCAAATGCTTGTGCCACCTGGTTTTTCCTGACCACAATCTGATTGTTGGCAATGATGGCTACCACAACGATTGTTGCCGGTATAGCGATGAGAATGAATAGTTCCATGATATGTATTAGCTATTGTTAATCCAGGCAATGATGCTGTTGTTGAGTTTGGTGTAGATGACCATTTGCCAATCATCAATTTCTTTAATGACCACTACCGATTGATTTTCTATGGTCTTGATTTGATTGCCTTTCCTGATTTCTCCGGTGCAGCTATCAGAGGTATCCGAGTTATCTATGACAGGTGTAGTTCGTAGGATTCCTGTGACAGCTTTGGTGATGAATTTCCGATTAAGATCTTGAACCTGGGTTTGCTGATGGTAACTAAACAGATGTTCTTCTACCCGGTTATTTGTATCAATTCTAACCTCAAACAACAATCGAATGTCAATGCAGCCAACCTGATCGCTGTACATGTAAACAGTAGTTTCCTGATCCTTTTTAATGAAAACCGGTGTACCTGGACCAACCCATACTTCACGAAAACCTTTACTATCATTCGCAAAAATAAATGTGGCATTGTGTAGTCTTCTCTCCTCTACGATCACATCTTTTAAACCATCAAGATTGAAGTCTATCAGGTGAATTTTGGCGGAATCAAAGAAGAAAATGCCCGTTTCTCCATTCTTAGTATAGAATTTGAAATCCTTAAACTTGGAGTAGCCTACACTATCAAATTGAAAGGACATGTCGGGAGCCTGAAGGATGAGCTCCACTCTAGTTTGGTGGTCTTTCATTTCAATATCCTGTGCATGAATGCAAGTACACGAGATAAGGGTATAGATAATCAGTAAATAAGTTGGCAATCTCATGGGTTAGTGATGCTCTATGTATTCCTGCCCACTGTATTTCAGGACCGAAGTTTCTGTGAAACTGGTGTCTTTGGCATTGCATTCACCGTTTTCATCTTCCTCACTTTTCGAAACATTGATCTTGTTTTTCACCGTGATATCAAAGAGTCCATTTGATTGATTTTCAGACATAATGAATACTTTTTTGGAAGTGGTTTCAACACCTTCACAGCTTCCATCCCATTCTCCTTTGGACTCCATAGCGGTGTACGTATGGAGGACTCTCTTTAGATTGTCACCGAAATTGACAAATAGAGAAATGCTTTCGCTTTCATACGGGTTGACGCGTGACATTCCGTGAAAGGAGACCCTTACACCAAATGCTCGATGGCCAGCTGTAACCATGTATGGTGCCGTGTCAATATCTATTGAGGATAGTTCTATTGCATCCGAAATCCAGCCGTTATGTTCATGGCTTTCGAAGAATTGTTGCAGGATTTCACCACTGTGTTCATCAATAATCACCACATGACTATTGAGCGCAAAGTACTGCTCTGCTTCCTCTACTATTTCAGGAATGACCAGAATGTATTGATCCATGTTCCCTGGTATTGCAGAATATACCATCAGGTCCGTTTTGACCTGTAGCATGTCCAGGCTCAGATCATCCAAAGCTGATAGGATCATGGTATACTTCTGAAAACCCTCACTTAGCACCAGAGACTCGCCTTTTTCAATTTCCCCTTCGTAATTGATCGTGTAATCTGTTTGTCTGATTTCTTTTTTCTCGGTCCAATAAATATCATGGAAGGTGATCTTGTCTTCACTAATTCTGGAGGCAGATT
>CAXEKM010000585.1:0-3935 GCA_963996645.1 uncultured Marinoscillum sp. | reverse complement strand
TGATTTATGTCCCAGATTAGCCGTTGTGATGGCTTCTCCTTGCTGGATAGCTGATTTGGCTGTGCCTACCACAACCCCATACATATGCACTTCATCATTGACTTCAAAGTCCTGTAGTGCAAATTTGTGTTTAGCCGAGATGGATTGTTTCAGTGTAAGTGAAGTGCCATTGACTGAAACCTCAGTACCTGCTGGTAAATCAGTAAGCGCAACGGCCACATCGTCGCTATCATTTATGGTTATTGCTTGTCGCATGGGAATTAAATGTTGTATATCACTTCTTTCATTGCTGAAGAAGAGATAGAGTCAAAGTGTTCAGTTACCTGGTCGGTCAGGCCAGCGATTGCTGTAAGGTCCTCATCCCAGAAATCTGTATTAGACAATGCTTTAAAGACCAAATCTTTGCTATTCAGTACCTTGATGGACTCGAAGAAGTCAAGATTGCTTTGATCATCTTTCAAATTGAACTCACCAGATGTGTACAGTTTCAGCAAACAGGCCAATGAAAACGTTATACGCTTTGGTAACTCGCCTTTTGCAGCAATGTAATCCTTGAATGTTGGTAGAACGCGTACTTTGAATTTAGCGATAGAGTTCAGAGATATGCTGATCAATTCATGTCTGATGAATGGGTTCTGGAATCTGGCGATGACCGCATCTGCAAATTCTTTAGGGTCTTCATTCGGTATTTGAATGGTCGGAACGATCTCGTCATAGATCAACTCGTGAATCAGCTTTCCTGTTTCCTGATCTTCAATAGTTTCGCTCACCGTTTCCAATCCATATAATAAACCGATAGGAACCATCGAAGTATGCGCACCATTTAGGATGCGTACTTTCTGGGTCCTGTAAGGTGTGATGTCTTTTACGAACTTCACATTCAAACCTAATTTGTCTGCAGGGAAGAGTTCTTTTACCTTGTCTTCAGCTTCGATCACGAATAAGTGGAAGGTTTCTGATTTCACAACCAACTTATCTGGTTCGCCGATTCTGGTTCGCAACGAATCAATTTCGTCTTTTGGATATCCAGGAACAATTCGATCCACCAGAGTATTGGCAAACGAACAGGCATGATCCACCCAGTTTTGGAAATCAGCGCCTAAACCCCAGGTTGATACATATTGAGAAACACACTCTTTTAACTTCGTGCCATTTTGCTCAATCAGTTCGCAAGGAATAATCGCTAGCCCTTTGTTGTGATCGCCGTGAAAGTGATCAAAACGTGCTTTTAATAATTGTGTGAGCTTGCCAGGGTAGGTCACCGCTAGTTGACCTGCTGAAGGTTTGTCATTCTCATCAAAGGCAATTCCTGCTTCTGTAGTGTTTGAGAAAACCAATTCAGCTTCGGGCTCAGTCGCCAGATCAAAATAGCTTTGAGTCTCAGTAAAGGGATTGATGGCTTTGGAGATACAAGTGATTTTGCGAATGTCATCCACTTTCTCACCATTTTCCAATCCTTGACGAACGTGATGGTAATCACAGTTTTGTTCGTTTAGGAGATTGATTAAGCCATTTTCCAAAGGCTGAACAACGGCTACACTACCATTAAAATCACCTTTTTCATTCAATATATCTATCATCCAGTCCACAAAGGCCCTTAGGAAGTTTCCTTCTCCATATTGGATCACCTTTACTGGCAATTCTTTCTTTGTCATTTCCATTCATTTTTAGGTACTAATTCACGGGGTAAGAGTGAATGTAGTTAATTTTGCGTAAACGATTGCACAATTTTACCGAAAAATTCTGAAAAGCATTCTGAATGAATTAAAATTTATACTGCGGCTTTCTTGATGGACAGCTTTTGAGAAGAGTCTCGGATCATGAGTTCTGGACTTAGAAGCACTTTTCGAGCAATCGAGTTTTTACCTTCCAGTTGTTCTAGCAATACTTGAGCAGCAGTCTTACCCATGTCTTTACTCTTCTGATCTACAGAAGTCATAGTAGGCTCCAGGTACTGAGTGAAAGGGTCATTTCCAAAGCCAATGACTCCAACATCTCCAGGAACTTTGTAATTATTTTCCTTTAACCATTTGATTGCTCCGAGAGCCGAGAAGTCTGAAGAAGAGCAGATGGCATCTGGTGGATTTGGCAAGCTCATGAGCTTCTCCGTTACCAGTTTTCCCTGATCTACATCACTAGGAACTTCGATGATGTATTCGTCTGGAATCGCCAAGTTATTATCTCGCATGGCAGCTTGATAACCTCTGAAACGTTCACGGAAAATGCTTACTTTTTTGTTGCCAGAGAAAAAGGCAATTTGCTTATATCCGTTCTCAATGAGGTGATTTACAGCAGAATAGGCTCCCTGAAAGTCGTCAATAGCAACAGAAGAAGTATTGATGGATTCGGCCGTTCTATCGAAAAGGACCAAAGGCTTGTCTTTATTCATCACCTTTTTGAGGTGGTCGAATTTATTAGTCTCTCTGGATATGGAAATAATGATTCCTGCTACCTGAGCAGCCATCAAGGCATTGACATCTTCGATCTCATTTTCAATCTTTTCATAAGACTGACAGATGATCACATTGTATCCGGATTTCTTTACTTCTTCTTCGATACCTCGAATAACGGAGGAGAAGAATATCCTGTCAGCATAGGGAACAATGATGCCGATGATTTTTGAATGTCCACGACGAAGAGAAGCAGCCATTGTATTGGGTTCATAGCCCAATTTCTGAGCCATTTTCAAAACCTTGTTACGGGTTTCTTCGCTGATACGAGGGTTATTATTGAGTGCACGAGACACTGTCGAGGCAGTGGTATTCAATGCCTTGGCGATCTCGTGTATGGTTGTCTTCTTTTCTTTCAATCTCTTGGATGTTTTCGCAAACAGTGCAAAGTTACGAAGGAAAAATTGCTCTTTTTGCGTAATGGATTGCTCATTTTCCTCTTTCTAATTAGGTATTGTATTGAGCAGATTGATAATTTATGGCTCTATAATAATGATTTTATTGCAATAATTACAATTTATGGTGTTGTAGTTGAGATAAAAATAAGTGTAAACGATTGCGCAATTAGAAATAAACAGATAAATTCGGTGCTTTCTTTCAAATAAATAAGAGTACCTGAACTCTAAAATCAACAGCTTATGAAAAACTCAGCGACAATTCTAGGTGGAGCGATTCTGGTGTTGGCATCATGCACACCATCTCCAAAAGAAAGAACTCCAGTAGTTAAAATCTCCAACCCATCAACTATTGAGCGTACAGAAGTAGTGACTTATAATCTGCCAGATGGAGTCACAGGCAATGAAGTGAAGCTTGGTGATGAAGTAGTTCCAGCAGAGTTTATCGATTTAGACAAAGATGGTGTAAGTGATCAGGTGAACCTATTGGTAAACCTAGCTGCTTCCTCAAGTAAAGAGTTGGTGATTGAAACGGTGGAATCACCAAAAGCAACGAAGAAATTAACACAAGCTGAAATATCCATCAAGCAAGGAGGAGAGTGGACTGATGAGGAATATGTGGGAGGTGAATTCGTGAATCTTGATTTTCTAAGAGTACCTGATCAACATACCGATCATACCTATTTTATCCGCTATGAAGGACCTGGATGGGAATCTGATAAAATGGGATATCGTTTTTACCTGGATTGGCGAAATGGAATGGATGTTTTCGGTAAAACCAAGACAGAACCTGTGCTACAAGGTGTTGGGCAAGATGGGTTTGATTCCTACCATGAACTTGGCGATTGGGGACTTGATCTATTGAAAGTAGGAAAGACGCTTGGTCTTGGATCTATAGGTCAGTTTAGAAATGATACACTGTTCCGGTTCAAGGAAACGGATTCTGTGACGAGCGCTAGTAGTAGCGGAGACGACACATTGAAATCCGACGAAAATGCAACTCCGAATACGAACCTGCGGACTGTGGAGCGATTTATGCAGACCTATTTTGGAAAAACGAGCATTTCTTCTTCTGGTGGAGAAAGTCACG
>CAXEKM010000584.1:0-4076 GCA_963996645.1 uncultured Marinoscillum sp. | reverse complement strand
CCAATCAAAATTTCGTTGACACGAGTAATGGTTGTATTCAAGTTACTTGCAACCGGTTCTGCACTTGCAAAAATCTCACTTAAGCCCTTATCCTGGAATGGAATCAATGTGTCTCCAGGCTCTATCGGGTTCGTTAAAGGTCCTACATTTAGAATAATCCCTTTGCTCCCTAAAAAGTCAGTATTGGAAAGAGAAGCAACAGTTGAATCTCCTAACTGCAGATTTTCATCAATATCCAACTCTACCAATATGAGGTTTTGAGCATCCTGCAATAGCTGGATCTTACTTACTCTACCTACTGCCAGACCATTAATAATTACTGGATTTGATTTATTAAGTCCATCTACATTATCGTAAAGGACATAATATTTATTAGTAGGTGAAAAAAAATCGTTCCCTTTTAAAAAATTGAAGCCGTAGTACAGCAGCACTCCAGCGATGAGTGCAATTAGTCCTACTTTGAATTCTCTTGACATGCTAGCGCGTTATAATTAGTTAGTTCATCGATTCTAGTTCCTGCTTGTAATCTCGAAAGGCCCTATAAATACCTGAAGCGATGTAAACTTGATTTAGGCGATCATTTAGGTCCTTTTCTTCTTTCTCATTACTAAGGTAACCTACTTCAAACAATACACTAGGCATGGATGTTTTGCGTAAGACCAAAAAAGGTGCGGGTCTTACCCCTCTACTTCTTCTTCCAACCCTTGTTTTCATCTGATCTTCAATGTTTTGCGCTAGCAGCAAACTATTCTCTTGATAAGCACTTTGGTATAAAGAAAACAAGATATAAGACTCAGGAGAGTTAGGATCAAATCCATCATATTTCAGTTCATGATCTTCTTCTAGTAAAATCACAGAGTTTTCACGGCTTACGACTTTGAAGTTTTCATCTAGCTTTTCTACACCCATTACATAGGTCTCAGTTCCATGAACGCTTGGGTTCGCAACCCAATTGGCGTGAATAGAAATAAATAGATCTGCTTCCAGTTTATTGGCCACATCGGCACGCTCATTCAACTCAGGAAAACTATCATCCTTACGAGTATACTCGATTTGAACATCCGGTAAATTGTCCTTGATTATCCTTCCCAGCTCTAGAGCAATGCCTAATGCGACATCTTTCTCATTTGACATAGAGCCATGGGTTCCTGGATCCTTGCCGCCATGGCCAGGATCAATAACGATCTTGTCTATCTTATAACTCCTAACACCTACTGGATTGAAGGCGCAAAGTACCAGCAAGACAGAAATGCTAAAAGTGATTGCAATATTTCTCACGGTAACTCGGTTATATACTAAAATCCCATAATTTTACGCAAAATTGTAAATTTTTCACCAGTAAATAAAATCTGCCGGGCTTGAGGAGAACTGCGTTTGTAATTATTTTATTGTTGGTCGTCACTAAACTTACCGCGCAGGTGGACTCTACTTCCGTAGATTCAGCCCCAAAACCCCTATTAGACTCACGTCCAGAAGGCAATTTGACGGGTGATTCTTTCATTGCAGGAAAAGATAGCACAAATAGTGCCGTTCTCTCAGACTCACTACGGATAAATGCAGATACGGCCATCACAAAACCTCAAAAGCAACAAAAAAGAGACATTGAAACCACCATTAATTACACAGCAGAGGATTCAATGTATTTTGATCTGGATAAAAGAAAGTTGTACCTCTATGGGCAGTCTCATATAGACTATGGCAACATAACTCTCGAAGCTGAACAAACTTCCATTGACTGGACCGAACGAACAATTAAAGCGCAGTACAAAACGGATACCCTGGGAAGAAAGCGAGGAAAACCAGTATTCTCTCAAAATAGTGACGTCTACGAGACTGAAGATATTGTTTACAATTTCAAAACGCGAAAAGCGATTATCAAAGGTGTAATCACTGAAAAGGATGGCGCTTACATGCATGGTGAGGATGTGAAAAAGAACAGTGAGGATGAACTTTTCATCAGAGGAGCTAAATACACGACTTGTAATTTATCCGACCCACACTTTTTCATCGAATCAGACAAAATCAAGGTAGTTCCTGGTAAGCAGGTAATCTCCGGACCTTTCAACATGAAATTTAGAGAAGTGCCTACTCCTCTTTGGTTTCCATTTGGAATGTTCCCTCAGCCGAAGGAAAAAGCTTCCGGCATCGTTTTCCCATCCTACGGTGAAGAAACAAGACGAGGATTCTTCTTACGAAATGGTGGTTATTACTTCGCTATTAGCGATTATGTAGATGCACGTATCGTCGGGGATATATATAGTAAAGGTGGGTACGCTCTGGATGCTACAAGTAACTATAAGGTCCGTTATAAATTCAGTGGGGCGGTCAATCTATCCTACACCAAAAACATTACGCAAGGAGAAATAACCCAATCAGAGTCTAATTCATTTTGGGTAAGACTCAATCACACACCCCAAACACGAGGAAACTCAAGTGTAAGTGCTAGTGTATCTGCTGGTTCTACCAACTACAACGACCAAAACAATCTTCTTCTAAGTGATCCACAGCGAAGTATCACCTCACAGTATACATCCAGTGTGAGTTACAATCAACGCTTCAGAAACTTGCCATTTAGTTTTTCTTCCAATTTCCGATTGAATCAAAATGTTCAAACAGGAATTTATGATGTCACTCTTCCTGATTTATCCGTACAGGTACAGCGTTTTTACCCATTTAAAAACGTAGTAAAGAACTCCAAGTCTCCCCTTGCTAAAATCAGTTTAAGTCACAACTTCGTAGCAAAAAACCAGTTCTCTAACGCACCATTATCTACAGGACTCAGCTTTGATGTAATCAATGAAAGTGAATCCAATCAGGACACGCTGAAGTTTAGTCTGGATAATTTGGATGAAATTTATAAAAGAGCGGACATTGGCGGACGCCACAGTGTACCTATTTCCACTTCATTTAACATGCTGAAGTATTTTACAGTAAGTCCATCATTTAATTATCAGGAAGTCTGGTATACTCGTGAGCTGGACTACACGTATGTAGCTGAAGAAAACGGCGTGCGAATAGATACTGTGGATGGATTTAGTAGAGCTGGAAGCTGGACATCCGGAGCCTCTGTAAATACTCGTCTTTACGGTATGTATTACCTGAAAGCCATCCCAGGCATTGAAGCCATTCGCCACGTAATGACTCCAAGTTTATCATTCACCTACAACCCTGATTTTGGAAGTGAAAAATATGGCGTCTATGAAACCATACAAATTGACTCCACAGGGAGAACGCAAAGAGTTTCTAAATATCAAGGATTTGCATACGGTAGTCCTACTGGATCTGAAAGTAAAACAGTTGGGTTCTCACTCACCAACAACCTGGAAATGAAAGTTCGTACCAAAAAGGATACGGCCAATGAGTTTAAGAAAGTGAAAATCTTTGACAACTTATCCATGAACACAGGTTACAATTTTGCTGCGGATTCCTTCAAACTTTCCAATATGAGCTGGAATGCCAGAACCAGCTTCTTTAACAAGAATGTAAGTCTTACGCTTTCAGGAAACTTTGATCCGTATCAATATATTGAAAATGGAACTGAAACAGGGCGTCGTGTAGACCGATATGCCTGGAACAATGGAAATGGATTAGGAACTCTAAACCGACTGAACACTGCCGTCAGCATCAATTTAAGGCCAAAAAATAGCAAGAGTAAAAATAATGAAGACCAGCAAAGCGATGGCCGCAACGACAATTTTAACAGCTTTGATGATGAGGTAGACAATAGTGAATTCGGTACTGAAGAGCAAAAAGAGTACATCAAGCGAAACCCAAATGAATATGTAGATTTTGATATTCCATGGACTCTTCGTATTAGTTACAATGTCAATAGAAGTAAAAATGGCCTAGCAGATCCTGAAATCAGCAGTCATGGATTGCAATTTAGTGGAACACTCGGACTGACTGAAAAAACTCAAATAACCTTCAATTCTGGTTATGACATCAAAAACAAAGACTTCACACAGACAAGACTTGGAGTAGTGAGAGATCTCCACTGCTGGAGCTTGAATTTCTCCTGGGTGCCATTTGGTAGATATCAATCATTTGCCCTAACTATCAGACCGAAATCAGCACTT
>CAXEKM010000583.1:0-2481 GCA_963996645.1 uncultured Marinoscillum sp. | reverse complement strand
TGATGGAAGCTATTGCTCCAATAAATGAAAAAGGCCTGCCATATCGAGTCTTTAATGTAGGTAATAGTAAACCTGTACAATTAATGGACTTCATTGAAGTACTTGGCAACGAGCTGGGTAAAGAGGTAGAGATGAACTTTATGCCAATGCAAGATGGTGATGTGGTTAGTACGTTTGCAGATACTTCTGAACTGAAGGAGGCAATTGGATATCAGCCAAAAACTTCGATAGAAAAGGGGGTAAGTGAATTTGTAAGATGGTATAAGATCTTTTATAAGTAAGGACTTAATTCATCGTTAAGTTGTCAGATTGATTCCGTTCTAGCTGAAGTATACTGTCATTTCGCTTATCATATGATCAATTTGCTCTGTAATAAAGACGGAAGAAGCTTCGTAATTAGCAAATAAAAAATCGATATCTAGATAGACATGCTTCACTCCTATTTGATTTTGTTCTTACGGAGTACTTCAATAATATCATTGTATTCATAGAGAATCACACCAACAATTTATGAGTGAGGTAAGATCCGCTTTCTTTCAATTTCAGAGCCCCCCTACTCCCGCCTGTGGGGGATCATTTATCGTTTGCCCAGTGATTGGTAGGTTGGTGAGTCGGTTGTGTTTGCTGAAGTATTGTTGACTAAAAAACTATTTCACTAATTTGCACCCATGTTGAAAAAACTTCTGCCATTTCTACTATTTATAGGGCTGCTAAGTACAGTTAAAGCTCAAGAACAATCCGTTTCTAACTGGTTGATCTTAAAAGGCTTTGAAAACGTACAAACCTTAAGTAGAGAAGACACTCTGTACCTCACTTATGAAAACAGAGTTTATCGGTATGAAGTGGCTGCGGTAAAAGAAATCATAAATAACCTCCCAATCCCAGATGGCATCAACACCCTGGTGATCTTCCCAAAATACCAGAACCTGCCAACTGTTCAGTTAATACTACCGACAAGCCTGGATCAATACCTTTCTAAAATTACCCTGAAGACAGACCTTTGGTCATCTACTGGATTTGGAGAAACCGCATCTGAAAACAAATCAACATTCAAAGCGGACTTAAGCATTGGCCCATGGATCTATGGCACACAGATTGGCAACTATGACGATGCCATAAAGATCGAATTAGACCTGGCTCCTACCTTGCATGTTCAACTAGCTAAAGGTCTTAAATTGACAGGACAACTTTTAGTACCAGTTATTAACAACTATTCAGATGATGGCATCCGTCCAGGCATCTTAACGTTGGAGCAATCCGTTAAACTTCCATTCAACACCTATGCCACAGCATCAATAGGACAATACAATCCAAGAAGATACGGAGCACGACTCAACGCCATGACCTATACAAAAGATGGCCAATGGGGCCTTGGCACTACGCTAGGATATACACAACTCTCTACAATTTCTGGTGAGTTAACCAATGACTTTTATGAAAACCGAGCAACACACATCGCTAGAATGAACGCTTCCTGGAGGTGGTTGGAACAGGATTTAATTCTTTCTGGAAGTTTCGGTACGTTTTTGTACCAGGATCTCGGTATTCGACTGGAAGCACGCCGACAATTCAACGAAGCGCAGGTGGCTGTATTCTTGCAGCGCACCTCGATACGAGAAAATGTCGGGTTCTCCCTGTTCTTACCGATCCCAACGAAAAAATATTCTTCCATTAGACACTTCAGAGTGAGAACTGATCGATATATCAGATACCGGTATCGTTTCCGTGGACAGACCTATAGTGGTGAAGAAATGCAGCCTCATTATGACATGATTTTGAAACTAAGAGAGCTAAATCCCGCATTTCTCTACAATAAAATATTCGAATAAGTCAATTTTTTATGAAATTCATAACCAATCATTGATTTCTTTTATTAATTTAGTAAAATAACAATTTTCCATGTTTTTTTGATGGTTAATTGATTGAAAGAGAAGGAGAACCAATTATTATATCTAACTTTACTTTATAGTTGCACAATGTGTGCAATGCTGAAGCGAACACGAGAAACTACTTATCCGTCATGAAACTCATCAGGCAATCAGCTTTTATTATCAGTATCCTCGCTTTGATTATGTTCATTGCGTGTAAGCGAACTATCGGCGGAATCGATAGAGATACTCCTCCACTACCTAGTGGTAATCAATACATTGCATTAGAACTAGTTACTACAGATGGTTCAGCACTACCTACTTATACGGTCTTAGTTACCGCTCCTGATGGATCAACCAGCAGTTCTACAGCAAGTGATCCTGAATTCAAAATAGATCCAATTACCTCTGGAACTTACACTATTGAAGTAACTACAGATGCTGGAACTCATATTGGGCAGACCAAAGAAATTACCGCGAATGTTCCGGCAGAAGTTTCTGATGATTACGTAACAGGAGATGTTTTCTTTTTAACGACAAAAAACCCACCAGTTCCAGTGGAGCACGTGGTTGGAGCTACCATTAATGTTCCTGCGATGGGCACAGGTGCTGG
>CAXEKM010000582.1:0-2554 GCA_963996645.1 uncultured Marinoscillum sp. | reverse complement strand
TGAAGAATTGATGGGGATAAACTTCTTTCCTACTTGAAGTCTCTTGTTTTGTATTTGGCTTCCTCAAACTGTTTGAAATACATTGTTTTCAATTGATCAGCAATAGCGTTTTCTTGAAGCAAAGAAGCGAAATGATACAGTAAGTAATAATGCTCTTCGTTGGTTCGATCAAACACTTCCCTATTACTCATTAGCATAAATCCTGTCATCAAATAATCTTCTTTGGTCATATGATGAAGGACATTGTTAACAAATCTCAGCTCTTCTGTGTATCCCGGAGTCCTGTAATTCACATATTGATAGATATTGTTTTCAGGATTGTCATCAAACCGAGCCCAGTACAAATCATAGAGCAATAAACCAATCATGGTTCCAGAAAATGAATCATGTCCCTTTTGATCGATATAAATTAATATATAAAACAGGGTCAAATCAAACTGTCTTTGCTCGTAGCCAGACCAGATCACTTCACGCCAAACATCGTTCACTGTCAACTCACTATTTGTAATCACACTATCCTGAACGGTCAATTCCATAGCCTTTATCCTTGCTTCTAGATGTGGATGACTCTCTAATGAATCCGTCTTGTAAATCAGGAATTGACTTTGTTGCTTACTCTGAATAGGCAAACTCTTCACAAACCATTGAGGCTTGGGTTTGAATCGGGATGTAAATAATCGTAGAAATAACCTTTCTATAGCCGCATCAGACGTACATGCACTATATCCAAGTTTAGTTAACGATTGCATACCTTCAGCTGGATCATAACCAGCCTTTCTTATGTAAATAAGAGCCAGAGAATCAGCTTTCAATTCCATTTTACGCATTCCTTCACGGTATTCATACATAGCTTTTTGTGCTTCAGAAAGTCGCTCGTTGGATGTAACACCCTTTACAACACGTTGCATTTCTGATCGTAGCTTTCCTTCGGGATCATATTCCATATTGAGCACAATGCGCTCAGCAACATGATATTTCAATTGATGCGCCAGTTCATGTGCTATAACAAATGCTAATTCATCCGTTGAGTCCAAAATTGCAAAAAGAGCAACATCAATTTCAAACACATTAATCATCATCGATCGTGCATTGGAGAACGCTGATGATTTGATTAAGAAAATGGGATCTTCAAGTTGGAGTTGGTTGGCACCCAGAATTTCCGCAGCTAGCTCATTAACCAATAGACTTAAAGAATCATGTTTTAGATAAACACCGTCATCTATATTCTCCAATATATAATCTCGGGTATCTAATATGAAAGGTTTATAAAACGAGGTTTGCTCATCAAGTTTGGCAATTTCCCGCTCAGCATTGCGAAAAACCTGATCCACTAGTTCAGTATCATCGCCTCCATATCTTGCCGTCAAATTAGCAGGACGCTCAATAAACTGAGCCATTAATGGATTCAGTAAATAAATAGAGAGAATTATGTGGATTAAAATTCGAAGCAAACTCAGCTAAACTTTTTAGAATTCTGGCATTATTGAAAAGGCCGTCTATTTTTGCGGCGGTAAGATAAAAACTAATTCTTTGAACCAATGAAAGATTTCGTTGCTGAACTGACATGGAGGGGTATGATTCAAGACATCATGCCAGAGACTGATGCACACTTAATGGAAGAAATGAGAGCTGCTTATGTAGGAATAGATCCTACAGCGGATTCCTTACATATCGGTCACCTGGTGAGTGTTATGATGTTGAAGCATTTTCAAGTATGTGGCCACAAGCCTTATGCTTTAATTGGAGGTGCTACTGGAATGATTGGAGATCCTTCAGGTAAGTCTGCTGAGAGAAATCTTCTAGACGAAGCCACATTACGTCACAACCAAAATGCAATCAAAGATCAACTTTCACGCTTCTTAGATTTTGATTCTGACGCACCTAATGCAGCCAAACTTGTCAATAACTATGACTGGATGAAGGAATTTTCATTCCTTGGATTCATTAGAGACGTTGGCAAACACATCACAGTGAACTATATGATGGCCAAAGATTCTGTAAAGAAAAGGCTATCAGGTGAGTCTTCAGATGGAATGAGCTTTACCGAGTTCACCTACCAATTGGTTCAGGGGTATGACTTTTTGCACTTATACAAGGAAGCTAAATGTACGCTTCAAATGGGTGGAAGTGATCAATGGGGAAACATCACTACTGGAACGGAGTTGATCAGAAGAATTGGCGGAGGAAAAGCGTATGCTTTGACTTGTCCGTTGATTACTAAAGCTGATGGAACCAAGTTTGGCAAGACAGAAGGTGGAAACATCTGGCTAGATGCCGAAAGAACGTCTCCTTACCAATTCTACCAATACTGGTTGAACACTTCGGATGTAGACGCTGAGAAATACATCAAGATATTCACCTTCCTTGGTAAAGAAGAAATAGAAGAATTGATCGCTCAACATCGTGAAGCACCTCACCAGAGAGCTCTTCAAAGTAGATTGGCTGAAGAAATCACCACAATGGTTCACTCCAAGGAAGAATTGATTAAAGCTCAAAAGGCTTCTGAAATCCTATTTGGAAAGTCCACAACGGAAGATTTAGCTGAACTTGATGA
>CAXEKM010000581.1:0-2452 GCA_963996645.1 uncultured Marinoscillum sp. | reverse complement strand
TCTAATCCATGTTCTTCAATGGCGGCATCAATAAATTCGATGATCAATTCACGGCTCTTTTCTACTTCATCGTAGGCATACCGTGGTTTACCTGTAGATAAATCCAGATGATACCATGCGTAGTTTGTGGGGCCAAGGGTGATGGGACCTCTTAGGGAGAAAATATAAGCACTCTTTGGTAATCTACTAGCCAGTGAAAACAGGTCTTGCTCATTACTACCAACGCCATGCAGCATGAATATGGCAGAGCCATCATTTAGTTGTTCATCAGGTAATTGGACTTTGTAAACTAGAGGAAAATCTGGGGTGTCATTGTTGGAATTCATAACGGTCATTATAAAAGCAAATAGATATTGAATGGAGAGCATTTTTAACTGATTGTTACATCTAAATACGCACTAGATAAATTTAGTTTCTTTCCATAAGAAAAACAGGTGCAGTATGTATGCACCTGTCTTAATGATGATTTTTATTGGGCTAGACCGAGTTGTTGCATGAATGCCAGGTTATCCCAGAATAAGTACTCTTCGTACATTTGGCCATCCTCATTCCACAATCCAATAGTGACCATGTTCAGCTTATAAGCTTTGCCAGTAGGAGGTATGGTATTTCCTTCTCCAATAGGCATTGGTTCAGTGAAAGTACCTTCGATTACACCAAGGACAGCCGTTAGATTGCCTGAAGCAATGCGTAATGGGTGTTCTTCTATTCGTGTGTCGGGAGCGTATACGAACATCGCGCTTAGGTCTTCAATGTGTTTTTTGATGCCTTTGGTGGTATGTCCATCAGGCCAGTGAACCAAAATGTCCTCCGTGTGGCTTTCATGTAATCTGGTCCACTCTTCGTTAGTGAACACTTCAAAGTCCAGCTCATCAAAGGTTTTCAAATTTTGAGCAATGATCTCATTGGCTTTGACAATTTCTTCCAGTTGGGATTTCAACTCTTTTACTTCTTGTTTGTAGTCACTTTTAGACTGTGCAGTTGCAAAAGTTGATGCTCCAAGCATCAACACGGTGATCAATGCAACTTGTATGATTTGATGTATTGCTTTCATTGTCTTAGGTATTTAATTGTTTGATAGTATTAGTGATTGTAGTAGAATTTCTCGTTGATGATTTGACCTTCATCATTCCATCTTTGGATGGCGATTTGCGTATAGTTTCTCACACCCCAATCTTTGTGGGTAAAGTCAAAATCCCATTCTACTACGGTGAGGTTGTCGCTAACAATCACATTTTTGATATCTGCTTTTCTGAACTCTAAGATGCCTCCAACAAAAGCTTGTTCGTTGACTAAATTGTTTGCTTTACCAACTGTTGGTGCATCCTCATTTTCTTGCATTACTACGTTTTCTGCATAGAATTTTTCAAAAGCCTCTAATACCTGGCCTTGTTGGATCATGCTATTTAGTGTGTCGATTTTTTCTTTTAATGAACTCATGGTTACTCTGTTTTATATGTCTTAAAAATTAAAATCAGGTTATTGTCCTGTTGTAGTATTTAAGACGCGAAAGAGTAGGGCCTGGAATTTGATATATGTTAAGAAAAACACTTGATCTAGATCAAGATTCGGACGTGATTAGCCGTTTTTACGGATTCTGCTTAGGTTTTCGGGGGTCATGCCCAGATAAGAAGCAATGTGAATGAGAGGTACTCTCTGAAAATATTCTGGATGATTTTTGAGGAGATGCTCATAGCGTTCGGCAGCAGAATAGGAGATGTTCCACTGAACCCTGTCTACCGTAGCAACATATGCGTTGCCATAAAGTATGCGGAAAAACTTCTCTAAGACAGGAACTTCTTTGAGTAGTGTGTCTACGCAAGATTTCTGAAGTACAAGAATTTCAGTAGTTTCTAATGCTTCGATGGTTAATTCAGCTTTATCGCCGGTAATGAAACTTCGGAGATCCGAAATCCAGTTGTTTTCTAAAGCTATCTGAATGACATGCTCGGTATCTCTGTCATCAGTGCTATAAGAGCGAAGACATCCTTCATTGACAAAAGCAATGAAGTCGCACTGGTCTCCTTTTCGGAGAAGGTCTTTCTTTCGTTTGAGTGTAGTTTTCCGAATGTTCTGAACAACTTTGAGGAATTCATCATCGGTGATGGTTATTTTTTCTTCCAGGTTTCTTCTCAGTTGTTCGTACATGCTTAACTATTGATGCCGAAAAGTTAGGAAGAATTGGATTATTCTACAGGTTCTTCATTGCGGTTTTCAAAACCTGCTACAACTTTAGCTGCTGCAGAAATGTCTGTGCCAGAGACAAAAACTTTCACAGGTCGATAACCTGCAGGTGCAGCATGCCATGGGACTAGCGTGCCTATGAAATCATCTTTTAAGAAGGCTATGATGCCTTCATTTTCCAATAAGTCTTTCACCATACTGGCTCTAATCGGATCACTGGCATATACTTCTTTTAGGTGGATGTCTGTATTGGATTTCATATTGAAAG
>CAXEKM010000580.1:0-4526 GCA_963996645.1 uncultured Marinoscillum sp. | reverse complement strand
GAGATGAAATCCGAATGGGGAATTTGGATGTGGTCATAGAATCGGTGACGCTGAACCCTGATGGATCGTATAGTGGAATTGGTTACATGCCAGCACCTATTTTTTACAATGCAGGGATCAAAGTCGAGCTCATCAATGTCTTTGTCAATGAGGATTATAAATGTACGGCCGGTCTGGTTAAAACCACTTACGATCATTCTCAAAGATTTGTATTTGGAAGCTCGGACGAAGAAGGTAAACTGGATGAAGATGCTTCAGACGGAGAGGATCCTGCACTAACCGACCCTGAGCCAATAGTAGTAGCAGATGACATTGGTGAAGTAACTGTGGTGGATGAAGAGATTGTCATTACCAATGAAGAGGGTGAAGTCATCGTAGTAGAGGGCGTAGGTCCATTGCCAGATGAAGGTGAAACGATTACTATCGAAGATGAAAACGGCGATCAGTGGATTGTAGATAGTGATGGAAAAGTGACTCAAGGAAGTGGAAGTGCTCCGGTAGCTTCTGAAGGTGAAGATCCAGATCCAGTAGGGGATGACGTATCCCTTGATTTTCCTGTGACCTTTGCGCCTAATGCCAACCAATCGTATGGTTTTGATACGAAGAAATTGGATGCGCTTGCTAATCAATATACCAAGATTCAAGTGCATGAGGAGGATTATTGGGTAGGATGGAAGTCCGTAGCAACTGGAGGATCTGATCAAGTCAATGTCAGTACTGAAAAGGAAGAATTTCCAGAATATATCGGTTTCAAAACAGCCACCACCATCCTGGCAAGTCAGCAAGGGGAAACGAGTAAGACCAGACAGCTGTCTGTACTGGGCAAATCAAAAGGTGATGTAGAAGTCATCAATGCTTATGCTAAGAAACTTGATGAAGACGGTGAGGAACAAGAGGTCCTTCTGGGGCAGCTTAAAGTAGCGACTTACGATCAGCTGACGGAGAAAGTGATCATTGTTCCGGTGAACAATGCCAGTGCGCCAAACGGCATGGAGCTGGAAAATGAACTGGATCGCATTTATGGTCAAGCAGTAGCAGACTGGACTGTTGTCGTAGAGGACAAGTATGAAGTAAGTCCGGAAGATTTGACGGATCTGGATGATGGCGAGAGTGGCATGCTAGCCAGCTTCCCAAGCAACATGCGGGAGTTTAAGCGAAAGTATAAGCAGTCTCGGGGAATGGAGAACAATGCTTACTACTTGTTCCTGGTGCCAGGAAATAGCTTTACCCGATCTGGATTCATGCCGTTTAAGCGCCAGTACGGCTTCATTTTCGTAGATAAGTCTAACAACGATATTAAAACCATTGCCCATGAGCTAGGGCACGGAGCATTCCGTCTGAGACATACCTTCTCCAATGAGGCTTACATAGCCAGTGAAAAGTCCACAGATAACCTGATGGACTACAAAGACAATGGCACGGATCTCTATAAACATCAGTGGGATCTGGTTCACGATCCAGACAAAGTGAATGGCTGGTTTGAAGAGGATGAAGAGAGTGCGATAGAGGAAGATGTAGAGCAGGTACTGTCCGACTTAGATGCTAATTCAACTGAAATTGTTCAGGATTGGCAGAATCCTGACTGTATTTACATGGTTAATCCTGTTGGTGAAGTTTTTGGTGTGCCTAAAAGTAAAGGCGATAAATTAACTTTTTATTATACAGAAGGCATTCCTAGAGGTACTACTGCCCAATTTAAGATAGGTGATACCCGTTATCAATTTAGAGGCTCTAATTTTTACATTGGTGGTGTAGTATCTTCATTAAATATATTTTCCGAATGTGAAACTTCACAAGAAAAGATTAATATCTATTCTCCTTCTTTAATAGAGGAATGTAATCAGTTGATAATAGTTAACGGGCTTTTCTCTGTTGGTAGTGATATCAGCCAAGGTTTAAGTTTAGCTTATCCAGATACTGTTTTTAGAAAAGGAGGTCCTTCAGATTTACCTGACTTAAATTATACTGATTTATTAGAGCAAGGTCAGTTGGTTGGTGATTTTACATCATCTGGGAATGGAGTAATGTT
Organism: uncultured Marinoscillum sp.; assembly: GCA_963996645.1. Classification (GTDB taxonomy): domain Bacteria; phylum Bacteroidota; class Bacteroidia; order Cytophagales; family Cyclobacteriaceae; genus Marinoscillum. Next base: position 2,497 of record CAXEKM010000580.1, on the reverse strand, counting down.
TTCTTTGCCTTTGGGTGAGGGTAGTAAACCTGCTTATTTCTACAGACGATATGGCGAAGATGCTTTCTCTGATGATTACTATGTTTGGAGTACTTCATGTGGAGGATGGATTCTCACTGAGTTAGTCAGTGAGAGTGTGCTAGAGGCAAACCCGGACGTTTTAACAATGATGGAGATTTGGGAGGAGATCAAAAATGATCCTGTTCATTTCTCATTAGCAGCAGCTGGATTTATTCCTGTGGTTGGAGTTGTATTTGATGGCGCCGATGCTGTAATCTATGTTATAGAAGGGGATTATTTGAACGCTTCATTTTCAGCTGCGGCAATTGTTGCGGGAGGCGTAGTATTAGGGGTCAAGCGTGCAGCTAAGTTTGTAAAAGCGACTAAAAGTGTAAAGTCTGTTGAGTTTATTGATGATTTTGCTGATGGAATGGAGACCCTTCTTAAACGGGTAGAAGACGGTCAATTGGTAGGAGCGGAGCAATTGATGTATTATCAAAGATCTCTGGGTGAGTTGGCGATTGATTTAGGAGACGAAGGGATGACAAAGCTGCTATCCCTTTCGTCAAATATGGATGATCTTAAATTTTTGAAGGTCGCCGATAAGCTAGCTGATATGGAGAATGCTGGCGATTTTTTAACAGATTTATCAAAGGCCACATTTAAGAGTCATGTTCAAGAAATTGGAGAGACTGCTGTTGATAGTTGGAACCTCATCTATAGAAGTAGAGGAGCTCAGTCTATTTGGAAAACAGATGTTGACTTATTAACGAAAGTTGAATCATTGAGGACAAATCAAAACTCATCATTCATGACACATATTGGAGGAGATGAAGGTTTAGAACAAATAATTCAGGCTAATGTAAGAGCTGGGTGTAAAAGCTGTGGCGATGCAACAACAACATTTCTGAAAAATATTGATGAATATTTAGATGATGTTGAGGATTTCGTTAATAACTATAACGGAGTAGAGGAAGGTTTTGATAATGTTTTGTCGGAATTAAAAAGAGTTAATGCTAGTGGTAGTCCAAACTACTCCATGGAGGGTGCAGCATTTATGATAAGAAAGTTGCGAGATATAACTGAAATTAATCCAGGTTCGGTCAGACGGTTTGATTCAAATTTTGATATTGATCCTGATGATTTAAGCGTTTGTACCAATTGTAGGTTTGATATTGAACTTAATAATGGAACTAAATATGAGTTTAAGAGCTACAATGATGCATCGGTTGCAAAAATCGGTTCTATTAATAACTCGAATAATCCGTTTTTACGACAGCACCTGTCATATTTGCAAGATGCTACTAGTTTTGATAAGGTTAAGTATCAATTTGACATCAATAAACTTAGCGATGAATTTACAGTGACAATTGATGGAACTGAAACAATACTTTCCGCAAGAGACTATATTAAATATCATTATAAGAAAATGTATATGAATAATCAGGACTTTTTGTTGGATTATATGAGTGAATCACTTAAAACTGAATTAAACTTGTCTCAAACTGCTACAACATTAACTAATTCTCAAATTGATTACATACTGGAAAGAATAATTCAACTTTAGGAGATGTTTATAAAAAAAAAAGAAGTTCACCGGGTTAGTTTTTTTTGTATTCGAAATAATGGTGTTTATACTGCAAAAGGTTCAATAAAGGAAAGAGAGGTTTTTTTTGAAGATGTTAAGATTTTGGATGGAACCAGAGTTTTCGGATTAGAATCTTCAGAGGTTGGTGTGTTTATTAATACAATAACAGGAGCGTATTTATTCGAAGGATCTAATCAGAAAAGAGTTTTTTCTGAAGTTGCTTATCGAGCCTTAGTGCAAAATAAGTTTCTGGTTGAGACAATAAATTCTGCCTCGTCTAAATTGTTGTTTTTTGATAGTGATCAAAAAGTAGAAATTGATAATTCAACAATTATTGGAGCACATGAAGGTCGCATATATGTTGTTGGTTTTAGTGATAATTTGGAAACCAAAAGTGTGGACTGTTTTTCAATAAATGGGAAGAAATGGGAATTTGATACATATGAGGAATTCTCAGGAATTAATAAAGACTCGCGTATTAAATCGATATTAGGTGTGATTAATGAGAAAGTTTGGATTTCACTTAGCAACCACACTGTTATAGCATTGAATGTTGAGAATGGAAATTTGGTTTATCAATTAAATGAAATCAATGATTTTCAGTGTGAATGGCTCCCTTCTGCTATTCCTGCACCAGAAGCTATACAGATCCATAGGTCGAGGAGCATACTTGTTGGGTTAATGTGGGAGTTTTATTGGGAGATAGATCCAAAAACTGGCGAGATTGATTTTCATGATTTATCAGAGTATTTTAAAACTGAAAAAATACGCAATGATAGGCCTGATTTTGTTTTAGGTAAGGATCATATCTATTTTGTTAGTCGTAATGAAAGTAAAATTGGTGCCTTAAATCTTGATACGAAAAAGTTGGACTGGGTTCATACATTTTGTGAAAATGAAAAAGGGGTT
>CAXEKM010000579.1:0-1592 GCA_963996645.1 uncultured Marinoscillum sp. | reverse complement strand
TCTTCCGAATATGAGTTTGGCTGATTTCATTGCTCCAAGAGAAACTGGTAAACAAGATCATCTGGGAGGGTTCGCAGTTTCCATTTTTGGTGCGCATGAACTGGCTAAAGCATACGAAGAGGATCATGACGACTATAATTCTATTCTGGTAAAAGCTGTAGCGGATCGTTTCGCAGAAGCTTTGGCTGAGATGATGCACGAAAAGGTGAGAAAGGAGATTTGGGGATACGCGTCTGAAGAAACTTTGGATAATGAGTCTCTGATCAAAGAAAAATATGAAGGTATTCGACCAGCTCCTGGTTATCCGGCTTGTCCTGATCATACGGAAAAACCAATCTTATTTGACTTGCTTGATGCGGAGAAAAATATTGGTGTGGAACTAACGGAAAGCATGGCGATGTATCCTGCTTCCTCAGTTAGTGGATTCTATTTCTCACACCCAGAGTCGAAATATTTTGGCCTTGGAAAAGTGTATGAGGATCAGATAGATGATTACACTAAGCGTAAAGGCATGGATAAAGCCACGATTGAAAGATGGTTGGCTCCGAATTTAGGATATAAGTAAACAGACAACATTACCCATTTGATAAGCACCCCGAACCAATAATGAAATGAAGGTAACAGAACATATAAAGGCAGCTGAGGGTAAGACGCTATTTTCTCTGGAAATCATTCCACCTAAGAAAGGTGATAGCATTGATTCATTGTTTAATCACATAGATCCTTTGATGGAGTTTAAGCCTCCATTCATCGATGTGACATATCACAGGGAAGAGTATGTCTATAAAAACCGAGGTAATGGATTGTTGGAGAAGAAGACCATCAGAAAAAGACCTGGTACGGTAGGGATATGTGCCGCTATCAAGAATAGATACAATGTAGATCCGGTTCCACACATTATTTGTGGTGGCTTCACTAAAGAGGAAACAGAAAACGCGCTAATCGATCTTAATTTCCTAGGGATTGATAATGTGTTGGTGCTAAGAGGAGATTCCATTGCGGAAGAGAAAACGTTCAAACCAGAGCCAGATGGCAATGCATATGCCATTGATTTGGTAGATCAGGTGGTAGGTATGAATGAAGGTCAGTACCTGGATGAGGACTTACAAAACGCTGTACCTACAACATTCTGTATAGGTGTGGCAGGCTATCCGGAAAAGCACTTCGAGGCTCCAAATCTGACTTCAGATCTAAAATACCTGAAACAGAAAATTGATCATGGAGCTGAGTACATTGTGACTCAGATGTTCTTTGACAATCAGAAGTACTTCGAGTTTGTGGACAAATGCAGAGACGCTGGAATCAATGTGCCAATTATTCCAGGATTGAAGCCGATCACAGCGAAAAGTCATATGACTATTTTGCCAAGTATTTTCCATATTGACATTCCTGATGAGCTATATACCGAAATCGAAAAGTGTAAAGACAACAAGCAGGTAAAGGAAGTAGGCATTGAATGGGGAATTAAGCAGTCCAAAGAATTAATGGCTGCTGGCGTGCCTGTACTTCATTATTATTCGATGGGTAAGTCTGATTCGGTAGAGCGTATAGCCAAATCGCTTTTCTGATATCTTTGCGGGAAACAACAATAC
>CAXEKM010000578.1:0-10606 GCA_963996645.1 uncultured Marinoscillum sp. | reverse complement strand
TGGCAAAAATCTGCCAAGTCGTTTGATGAAATGACCAACCTCTCCAAAGTATTACGTGAAAAGTTAGTGGCGGATTTCGAAATTCGTCCTATTTCTATAGCAACGGAGCAAAAATCTTCTGATGGCACCGTAAAGTCTGCATTCAAACTCTTCGACAATGAGTTGGTAGAGGGCGTATTGATCCCTGCTGATGACCGAATGACCGCATGTGTTTCATCACAAGTGGGTTGTTCGTTGAGCTGCAAATTTTGTGCAACCGGTTATATGGACCGTAAGCGGAACCTGGAGCCTGGCGAGATATATGATCAGGTTGTTGCCATCGATGCGCAAGCTAAAGAGCATTTTAACCTTCCGCTTTCCAACATCGTGTTTATGGGAATGGGAGAGCCGTTGCTTAACTATAAAAATGTACTGGAAGGTATCGACCGAATCACTGCTGAAGATGGTTTAAACATGTCTCCAAAGCGAATTACGGTTTCCACTGCAGGTATCGCCAAGATGATTAAAAAACTAGCAGATGACGAAGTGAAGTTCAATCTGGCTTTGTCTCTTCATGCTGCTGATGATGAGAAGAGAAATCAAATTATGCCAATCAATGAGACCAATACTTTGGAAGCATTGAGAGAGGCATTAATGTATTTCTATGACAAAACCAGAAACAAAATCACCTTCGAATACATCCTGTTCTATAACTTCAATGACACGCTGGAGGATGCTGAGAAGCTATTGAAATTTGCTCGACAGATTCCTTCTAAGATCAACATCATTGAGTACAACCCTATATCTGAAGCGAACTTCAAAAACACAGAAGCAGATAGATTGGATGCTTTTGCGGATTACATGAAGAAAAATGGAGTGACAGTCAATGTAAGAAGAAGTAGAGGAAAAGACATTGATGCCGCTTGTGGTCAGCTAGCCAATAAGAACAAAGCAGCCTAGAACATTCCGGCTCAACTGTGGTTGAAGCCTTTATGAAAATTTTTTTATTACTTTCTTTGATCATTTCGGCCTTCAATACCGGCCTGATTTGGTTAGTGCAATTGGTTCATTATCCTGGTTTTGCCAAAATAGGAGAAGAAGCTTATAAAGGATATCAGGAATTTCATATGCGAGCTATCTCCTGGATTGTGGGCCCGAGCATGTTTTCAGAATTGGCAATTACAGCTATTGGATTATTCTATTGGCAATGTTTACCATATAAAAATCTATATGTGATTGCTGCTGGTTTAGTCTTAATAATTTGGATCAACACAGCATTTTGGGCAGTACCGGCTCATAGTGAATTGGTGCAAAATGGACAAGATCAGGCGTTGATATCACGACTCGTTCAAATCAATTGGTGGCGTACTATCAGTTGGACCATCCGCACCGGTTTACTCGCTCATATGGTTTATAACTTAACCCAGTCGTGACAGATGTCTTCCAAATCGTTTCATGACCCACAGGTGTAAAATGGCCTGAGTGTTGATATACACAAACCAGGGAAGTCGTGGCACAAACTCGTGTATTGCCGCTACTACATACTTGCCATCCAAAACCGATCGAAATTCCAGCCAACCATAATCTGTCCGTTTGGCCAACATACCTCCTACGATGTAGAACAATTGGCGTTTATCATCACTTCGATCACGCACGTATTGTAATCTTAATAGTGGCCTACCAAACAATTGAAAGCTCACGAACTGATCATTGTCTTCTACTTTGATCAAGTATTTAAAGGATTTTGGAAGCCATCGCAGATACTCCTCCGACACTTCAATGGCATTCATATCTGCTCCATTTGGCAAACGCTGCACACTTCGTACGGTATTTTTCATCTTGCGCGTTGCAGTACCTGAAGGCAATTTTGGTAGTTGTTCACGATACTTCAACACTTCATGCACAGACTCCTCGAAAGTGAGATAATTCAAATTCAATTCCATCATCAACGGATGTTCATCCACTGTCATGGTATGCCGAAGGCTTTCTATGAGTGGTGAAACAAAAGTGGTGCTACTATCAGAAAACAACGCCACCCATAGCTTAGACAAACCCAATGAAAAGAACGGAACCGACCTGATATATCGATTTTTGCCCAGGATTTCTGCCGTCTTTTTGAGCATATCCATGTAGGTGGTTTTTTCACTACCTCCGATCTCTATCGCTTCTCCATAAGCGCGACTATTTCCTATACAAAAATCGATGATGGTTAATACATCACTTAAGGCGATTGGTTGAGTTTCTGATTTGGTCCACTCTGGACATAACATAGCAGGCAGTCTTTGAACCAATTTCTCTACAATCTGAAAAGAAGACCCTCCAGGCCCAACAATAATACCTGCACGGAGAGCAGTCAATTTGGGAGTCCGATTACCCAATGTCTTTTCTACTTCATACCTACTCCTCAAGTGCGTAGAATAATCACTTTCATCTTTCGGCAAAATTCCTCCAACGAAAATGATTTGTTTGACACCAACTGCCTCAGCTGCTCTGGAAAAGTTATCAGCCAATAGCAAATCTGTATCTTCAAAACTACCTTGATTCAACCGAGCCGAAGGCTGCATGGAATGTACCAGGTATAATGCATAATCCGCACCTTCTAAAGCCTTAATGGTACTGGAAACGGAATACATGTCCACTTTGCGCCATTGCACACCTTGACGTAAAGATGAATCCATTTCACGCCTGCTCAGCGCTATAATGTCATACTTATCAGAATATTCCTCAATAAACCACCGACCGATAAACCCGGTAGCTCCAGCAATGGCGACAGTTGGCTTCATGAGAAGAGAACCAACTTCTAATCGTAGAGTTTAAATTATTGTTACTTCTTGCTAGCGTTGAAGAGTTTCTGCTTCTCTTCTTTGGATAAGCTATCGTATCCCGAGTGGGATATTTTATCAAGAATCGCATCAATCTCTTCTTGCTCTGTTTTACCACCTGATGAAGCAGATGCACTAGTCCTTGGTCTTGATTGTTTGGGTGCAGATCGATGAGTTACCTTGATTTTAGGAGTAGCTACAAAGAAACTTTTGACCCAATTGATAAATCCGATAATCCACGCACCTAGATCTGTTCCACTTCGCAACTGTGAGATGTAAAGCCACCCAATTAATGCTCCTCCTAAGTGAGCAATGTTACCTCCAGCGTTACCTCCAGTACTTCCCAAAAACGAAACGATCACATAAAAAGCGGCGATGTATTTAATTCTTACAGGTCCAAGAAATAATAAGAAGAAGGTATAATTCGGCATGAAAACAGCCGCAGCAACCACAATAGCATAAACGGCTGCAGAAGCACCTACCATTCCACTAATACCAGGAGCTTGATCCTGATAGAAAGGAATTAAGTTATAAACCAATAAATAAGCTACTCCACCAGCAAGTGCGCCAAGAATGTAGATACTGATCACTTTATTGTTTCCTAAAAACTCCAGAATGAGTTTCGAAAACCAATAGAAGACCATCATATTGAATAAAATATGGAAAATACCTGACAAGCTATGCGCAAAAGCATAAGTCAAAATGGTCCATGGACGAGTAATAAACTCTGCTAAAGTCGGTGGAATAGAAAACTGATTATAGACAATTTGGAATACTGAATCTATACCTGCTACTCTACTCACTACCATCAGTAGTCCGAGCACCAGAAAAATGACCACATTAATTATGATCAGTTGGGCTGGAGCATTGTTTGGTTTGTTCCAGGCATTTTTAAAATCGTCCAGTATACTATTGTTCATCATCAGTAAAAGCGTCTTCTATCTTCTTTCCAGAGCTTTAACAAAATATAGGCTATAAGCATTCCGCCAAGGTGGGCTAAGTGCGCCACGTTATCACCGGGTGTCCTACTAAATTCGCTATAAAGTTCAAAGAGTCCATAGAACAAGACTAAATATTTAGCCTTGATCGGTATGGGCGGAAACAGCAAAAACAGCTGTGTGTTTGGAAATAGCATTCCAAAAGCCATCAATATTCCAAATACAGCACCTGATGCTCCAACCATCAATCCATCCACATATAAGTGATAAATCTGATCTACAAACTCAATTGCCTGGGTATTATAAGAGTCACTATTTGGAGATTCATAATATTGATCAGCGAACTCCGCAAGCATCTCTGTATACTTCATACTCACCTTGTGCTCCACAATAAACATCTCGAAAGCATCAGGTGTAGGATTTTCTATGAAGCTATTCCTATCATTTCTTATTTGGTTCTTCTCTGCAAAATCGGCTATTCCGAAGAGCACTCCAGCACCAATCCCACAAATCAGGTAAAATGTCAAAAATCGTTTGGGTCCCCAGACCTGCTCCAGCATCGGACCAAATATGAAGACGGCAAACATGTTACCGATTATGTGTCCAAAACTGCCATGCAGCCACATGTAAGTCAGGAATTGATAAGGTGCAAACTCATCTGAGAAAATCACCCGAAGGCCTCCAAATTCTTCCAGAGGTAATTTCAAAAAAGATTGGATGATAAAAATTACCACGTTGATCAGCAGTATATTTTTCACCATCGGGGTTATTCGCATCATGAGCTAAACCAGCTTTTAATTTTGTCTAAACTAATTAATTTGTACGTCGGACTTCCATCAGGCGTATAGTTGGGTTGCTTGCAGGCAAAAAGTTGATCAATCAGCTGCTCAGCTTCCTGATCTCCCAGACTCTTGCACTTGATTGCTGCCGTGCGTTTTGCGAGGCTTCGGCAAAGATTGTCTTTTTGATTCAGACCAAGCTCCTTACTATTAAACTTATATTGCTCTAAAAGTTCTTCAAAAACTTCTTTTTCGTTGCAACTCGATAATTCTGCAGGCACACCTTGTATCACAATCATGCGCTGCCCCATCTCCTCAAACTCAAAACCAAGCTGTTGGATCTCCGATTTTATTTCCATAACGAGCGAATAATCGGATGGGTTTAAAGAAATCTGCTGTGGAAACAATGTACTCTGCGAGGCGCGATTGCCTGTACCTAATCTAGATTCATAGCGCTCAAACAAAATTCGTTCGAATGCCGCCTTTTCATCGATGATCGTCATACCAGATTTCACCTGACGAATCAAATAGCGATTGTGCAAACGATACGTCTTGCTCGGCATGAACTGGTCCTCATCAAGCTCTTCACCCATTCGGCTGCTAAAAGTAACCGTAGAACCTGGTGATTCCGTATTACCTCCGCCTCCTGGCAGTTCTTTCTGAAGTTGCTCATCGGAGATGATATCTTCACGCTTAGCGAAATCATAAAGAGACTCCCAGTTCTTTGCTTTATCGCGATTATTGTCAATATTCTTAAACTGAGCGTAGTTATTATCTCGGGTAGAAGATGTCTGAGTAAACGTTTTTGGTCTATCCGGACTTGTAAACTGCTCGAAGTTCACGTCAGTACCAAAATCCAATGAAGGAGTCACATTGAAGGATCCCAAAGCCTGACGCACAGCCGAATTGATCACACCATATAGCATTCGGTCATCATCAAACTTCACCTCAGTCTTAGTCGGGTGTACGTTGATATCCACATGAAGTGGATCCATTTCAATGAACAATACATAAAACGGAAAATAATCTTCCTTCAACAACCCTTGAAATGCAGTGTTCACCGCGTGATTCAGATAATTATTTTTAATGAATCGACCATTCACAAAGAAGAACTGCTCACCACGAGTCTTCTTAGCAAACTCTGGTTTCCCAACGTAACCTTCCACTTTTACATGCGGCGTTTCCTCCTGACATGGAATCAACTGCTGCTGGTAATTTCTACCAAATAATTGAACGATTCGCTTACTCAGTTTTCCAGATTCCAGCTGAAACATCTCCAGATCATTGTTGATCAATGACATGGCGATTTCAGAATTGGCTAGAGCCACACGTTGAAATTCATCAGTAATATGTCTTAATTCAACCGGATTAGATTTTAAGAAATTTCTTCTGGCAGGCACATTGTAAAACAAGTTCTTCACACAGATGGAAGCTCCATCTTTCGTGGCACTTGGTTCCTGTCTTTTGATTTCCGAAGCCTCTACCTGAAGCAAGGTACCCAGTTCATCCGCTGCTCTTTTGGTTTTCATTTCCACTTGAGCAACCGCCGCTATAGACGCCAAAGCTTCGCCACGGAATCCCATGGTTCGGATCTTAAACAAATCTTCAGCGGTTCGGATTTTGGAAGTTGCATGACGTTCGAAACTCATCCGAGCATCGGTCACACTCATCCCTTTACCATTATCAATGACATGAATAAGAGCTTTACCAGCATCTTTGACAACTAGTTTGATGTCATTAGCGCCAGCATCTATACTGTTTTCTAGAAGTTCTTTTACGACTGAAGCAGGTCTCTGGACTACTTCTCCTGCTGCGATTTGGTTGGCAATACTATCCGGCAGCAGATGGACTATATCCTCCATCAATTATTTCTGGGTTTTCGAAGCCTGAAATAAAGGTAAAATGGTACTGCAGCCCATAGTAGATAGAAGATTTCATTTCCAAAATACAACCAACCTACAACGCCTAATGCTAAAATAGCTGCTATCGCCAACTGCATCATGGAAGTACTTGCTGTTTTCCTGGTTTTACGATCAAATGAAATACGTGCTCCGGTGTATTCACCGTCGTATTCTCCATTGATCTCACGCTTAATCCTTTCGGTTCTTTCCTCGATCTCTTCTTTGATAGGATCATAATACCTTGGTTCAATACCAAATCTTCGATACCTCGCTGTTTTGACAATGGAAGGGAATTTCATAAGCTTCTATTATGGGTTTTCACTACTAATTTCCACAGGTTCATCCATAAAACGAACCAAATGATGGGAAATTTCCTTTATTCAACCGATATTCTTACCAGCCGATTATAGAGTCAGACAAAGTTAAATTAATTTGACACAATGCATTTCTTGAAAAGCATTTTGTACCTGATAAGTTCCTTCGTCGTACTATTCACTTACGGCAAAGAGGGCTTGTTGTTATCTAGAGTTGACAGCATGTACACCAACATGTCTGACCTGGAGAAGGTGAGTCAACTTATCTGGACACAACCTACAGATGCTAATTACACACTCAACAATGCATTTGGCGGCATTTATTATAGCGCTCCAATTACCAATATCCCAGCCAATACAGAACAATCCATAGCAGTTCAGCTAGATGATCGGATGATTCCGCTTTTGGATGACAACAATCAATTGCCGGATTTATTCACATTGGCAACACTTCAGAATTCACAGTTGCTAAGCACCTATTTTCATTTCTTGAAAGCCTATTCCAAGGGTCGGGGAATTGATTACCTGGTTTTGCCTGCTTTAAAGGAAACTCATTCAAGACTTAATTTGGTGATCAAGCAAATGAATGCTCATGATCCAGAATTCTTCATTTTGCCTAATGACTTATCCTTCGACTTTTCTAAGAACAAAAAGAAAATATATGAATACCTAAGTACGAACTCTTTTTGGGTAGTAAATGAAGAAGAAGCGGACCTACTGGAAAAGAAACTTCACAAACATGCTTCCAATATCATGGAGCAAGTCAATCTGGACAACAGAATAAAACAGCATTTGATCAATGCCTTTTATGATGGACCGAAAGAGCAAATTCATTTACCTAAAAAATTAACAGTAGAGATTGGAAGGGAATCAGTTATTGCGCTAAGCAAAAAAAGTTTACTGCCACTCAAATCAGATACTGTGTGTTTTCTGACAGATGAGCCCTATGGCGCTATGGCCAACATGCTCAGAAACTACAGTTTTGTCATTACCGAATATCAAGACATTGCTAAAAGCCATGCGGTAATATTAATTGATAACAATGCCAAACTTCCAGAATCGATTGATTTAACATTAAGAGACGTTGTCTTCACAGGAACTAAGGAAAACCTGCAACCCATCAAGGCCAATGTAGATGCTGCACTGATTTATCATCTGAACAGTGAAATCTATTCGTACCTGATCCCACAACAAATTTTCGGATCACATGGCGCTACTGGCATCGTACCGAATCAAAATGGAGAGTTTCTTGGCTTTCAAAATGAACCATTCGAAGGATTCAAAATGCTGGGGTATGCTCCTGCAGAAATGACGGGCCTTGATGAACTAGCAAGATTTAGAATTCAGGAAATCATCCAAGAAGCCATCTCAACTGGCAGTACTCCTGGAGCTCAATTGGCAGTTGCTGTAGATGGCTCCATCATTTTAGAAGAAGCATATGGTTATTTGACCTACGACAGCCTGATACCTGTTGACCGCTCTACCATTTATGATCTGGCATCAGTGACCAAAGTAACCTCCACATTGCTGGCTACTATGAAACTGTACGAGGAAGGAAAAATTGACTTGGACACTCCAATCGAGAACTATCTACCGAATTACAAGGGCTCTAATAAACATCACATTACAATCAGAGCCCTACTCTCACACAATGCTGGTTTGCAGTCCTATGTTCCGTTTTGGAAACGTGCTTTAAATGCTGATTTTGTAGAACCATTCTACTACGAAACTCAGGAAGATGAGCTTAATGACAAGCGTAGTTATGGTATCAAACCAACTGCTTTGCTAATGGACACGCTCAAAAACTGGATTGTACAGTCTTCTTTACTGAATTATGACAGCCTTCCGGGTTATCGATACAGTGATATTGGCTTTATGATTCTTCATGAAATCGTAGAATCAGTCACTCAGCAGCCAATGGATCAATACCTGTACAGTCAGTTTTATGAACCTATGGGCTTAAAAAGAACCAAATTCAAACCAACCGAACATGGATTCGAATTATTTGAAATAGCACCGACAGAGCATGATTATTACTTCCGTGATGAGTTAGTTTGGGGAGAAGTACATGATCGGAATGCCGCCATATTTGGAGGTGTCGCAGGACATGCAGGCCTGTTTTCCAATGCTCACGAATTAATGATCCTTCTCCAAACGATTTTACAGGATGGAGTTTATGGAGGCGTAGAATACCTGAAGCCTGAAACGATCGCGTATTTCAATCAAAAATTTTATGAAAACAACCGTCGAGCACTAGGCTGGGACAAGCCCGATAGAATTTTGGGTAATACGTCCTTATTGTCCTCTGACACAAGCTTTGGTCACACAGGATTTACAGGGACTATGATATGGGTTGATCCCGCTTATGACATGATTTTCGTCTTTCTGTCAAACAGAATCCACCCTAACTCAAATAACTACCAACTTATTAAACGAAACATTCGTACAAGAATTCAAGATGTCGTGTACGAGGCATTGTTAGCAAAATGGATGAATTAGGAACAAAAGCGAACCACTTTGGGTTTACTTTTGAATAAGTTATGAAAATAGGCATTGTTTGTTATCCTACCTACGGTGGTAGTGGCGTTGTAGCGACAGAATTGGGGAAAGCTTTGGCAAAGGCTGGCCATCAAATTCACTTTATCACCTACTCTCAACCGACCAGACTTGATTTCTTCAGTGAAAACTTGTTTTACCATGAGGTAAATGTGAAGTCGTATCCGCTGTTTGACTATCCGCCATATGAATTGGCGCTAGCAAGCAAGATGGTGGATGTAGTAGAGCACGAGAAAATAGATATTCTGCATGTACATTATGCGATACCTCATGCCTCTGCTGCTTATATGGCAAAGCAAATTCTGAAAACAAAGGGCATTTCTATACCTGTCATCACCACGTTACACGGTACAGATATTACTCTGGTAGGAAAAGATGCCACTTACGAGCCTGTTGTAACATTTTCTATCAACCAGTCAGACGGTGTAACTGCCGTATCTGATGACTTGAAAAAGGATACAAAAGATCACTTTGATATTACCAATCACATCGAAGTGATTCCCAATTTTATAGATCTTGAGCGCTTCAAAAAGCAGAAGAAGGATCACTTCAAAAAAGCCATCTGTCCGAATGACGAACGTCTCATCGTCCATACTTCTAACTTCCGAAAGGTGAAGCGGGTACAGGATGTGATTGAAGTCTTCAACAGAGTGCGAAAGGTACTTCCAGCTAAACTATTATTAGTTGGTGATGGTCCAGAACGCTATCCCATGGAAGAATTGTGTAGAAAACTATGCAATCACGATGATGTGAGATTCCTTGGTAAGCTTGAAGCTGTGGAAGAAGTACTTTCTGTTGCTGATCTGTTCTTGATGACTTCTGAGAAAGAGAGTTTTGGATTGGCGGCTTTAGAAGCAATGGCTTGTGAAGTGCCTGTAGTATCATCCAATGCTGGTGGACTACCAGAGCTGAATCTCGATGGCACTTCAGGGTTTGTTTGTAAAGTTGGCGATGTTGAAGACATGGCTAAAAAAGCAATCCATATTCTTGATGAAGCCAATCTTGGTAAATTTAAAGAAGGCGCACTCAATAGGGCAAAAGATTTCGATGTGTCCAACATTCTACCCATTTATGTTAATTTTTATGAACAAATAATGGAAAATGTTAAAAAGGGTGAGTCAACCATTGCGTAAATCATAATATTTTCAGGTTTTTAAGGTTAACTTTGCTGTCAGGTTTGATTTGTACAACTAGCAACAAAATAGAAAGAATTAAAGAAGGAGATGGAACTCAAAAATAAACCTCATACTTCAGGGACTAAGGCACTTTTTCAAAATCCAGTTCTGGAAAAACTGACCAGAACTCACATTGCCATTC
>CAXEKM010000577.1:0-2696 GCA_963996645.1 uncultured Marinoscillum sp. | reverse complement strand
CCTTCTACAGTACTAAACATCCAAACTTGGCCTGGCATAGACACTAAGGTGTTTTCGAAAAATCTTATCTGGTTAGAATGGCAGGCCTGCTCTCCTCTGGGGAGTGGGTCTTGTCTTTTTAAATTGATCGTAATTGGCTGTCCCGGCTGTTTCGTGAAATACAACCAACATACAAATCCCAACGAAAAAGGAATCAACTTGCGTTCATTCGGATTTGCAATCCGAATGGCTGAGTGGCTGGATTTTTAATCCAGCATACTATAGCAAGTAAATAGAAACAGATTACAAATCCTCTTTCTCTTTACATCTGGATTACAAATCCCGACGAGCGGGGTGTTAAACAGTCAGTTGAAATTGATTTAATTTAGGCTTATCAATAGTAGTTTTGAATGTTATCTTACAATAACGACGGGCTCATTTGAACTAATTGTATCATTCCAGAAAACAAGCATACTATCATAATGAATGGCCGATTTGACCATATTTAATGCACGCTTATCATGCAAAAGATTCACCAGATATCAGATTCTCACCAAATCCGACAATACTTCAATGTATTCTTCAATTATGTAAGACGCCTCACCAATATTCCAGAAAGTGATCAGGAACTATGCAAGAAGTTGTTTAAGCCCGTATATATCAAGAAAAATACCATTATTGAGTCTGAGGGCACAGTTCACAATTCTCATAATTTTATTGTCTCTGGTTTCATGCGCAATTTTCACCATAATGAACAGCATGAAGAAGTCACTACAGACCTGAACGATGGTCCTCGGTTCTTCACTTCCTACAGCAGCTTTATACATCGGACGGTATCCAAAGACAATCTTCATTGCATCACAGACTGCCAACTACTCCGCATTAGCAGAGAAGATGTAGACATAGCTGCTCATGAAGGGATTACTCAACAGGAATACAATCAAAAAATCCTGGAACAACTACTGGAAAAAAATAGACAAAGAGCAATCGAATTAACAACACTAACCGCAAAAGAACGCTACCTCAAGCTTATGACAGCACATCCTGCTATCATTCAAAATGTACCGCTGACCTATATAGCCTCTTATCTAGGCATTAAGGCTGGCAGTCTTAGCAGAATAAGAAATGAATTGGACTAGCATTAATTCACAAATGTGAAGTGACCAATCAGGGTGCTACCACTAATTTTAAGAATCCTTATATGAACTTAAACTAAACGTTCAGCTACATGATTCTCAAATCTCTTTTTGCAATTAATCCAGCCACAGGTCTACCACCGTTTCGAATCTATTTACTTCGACTATACTACATCCTAATGATTGTTGTATTAGGAAAAGATGTATGGACTACCATCCTGACACACCAGGAGGCCTGGGATCCTATGAGGGCTGTTGGATATAGTTTATGGGGAACCTTTGCAGTGCTTTCCATCATTGGCTTGTTGCAACCAATAAAAATGTTGCCAATCATTCTTTTGAATATTACCTACAAGATCATATGGTTAGCCATCGTGGCCTATCCGTTATGGTCGAGCGGTGAGTTGGAGGGATCAGGAGCAGAAGGATTAACCAAATCTAATTTCATCGGTTTTTTAATTGATCTGGTTGTGATTCCATGGATATATGTTTTCAAAAACTTTCTTTTCAGTGTTGGCCGAATAGCAAACTCCAAATCACGAAACTAATAATAACACACTTAGTTTTACGCTGACAAGGTGATTGACATTTAGTTTTTGTCAAATGACAAATTCCAGCCAAAAAGCAATCGTTAGTTTTGTCAGATGAAAGAGTTTATCGAATTCATCCTGCAGTTCGGAAATCTGAATGAACAGCAAATTGGGCTTATCTCTAAAAAGAGTCAGGTAGTTGAACTTGAAAAAGGTGACTTCTTTTGGGAAGCCGGGAAAAGCATCAAATATGTTGGATTTACTATAAAAGGCATTTTGAGGGTGTATTACTATAACAATCAAAGTGAGGAGATTACCCGATACTTTATCGATGAAAATCTTTTAATACTGTATGGTCAACATATCGAATCCAACTACATACCGTCAGAATATTTACAAGCTATTGAGAAATCTGAGCTTGTAGTTTTTTCAAAAAAAGACTGGAAGGAAATATCAGACACCATCATTGGATGGGATAGCATTATTCAAAAGATAGAAGCCAAACAGCATCGGGAAAAACTAGAGCGTAGAGGTCCACTTGTTTCACAAGACGCATCTACTCGATATCTTGACTTTATGCAAAAATTCCCTAATCTAATCAACCGAATCCCTCTTTCATATATCGCATCTTATTTGGGAATTACTCAATCATCATTGAGCAGAATCAGAAAAAACATCCATTAAGCCGCTTTTTGCCATATGGCAAAGGATTCCATGATCTCATCATTGAGCTTTGTTTCATAATCATTTAAAATAGAATAAAATGGAACTTAGAAAATTAGGACAAAGTGGATTAGAAGTGTCCGCACTCGGATATGGTTGCATGGGATTGAGTTTCCCTGGTGCACCTGTAAAAGACGAGTCAATCAAATTGATTAGAGGGGCATATGAAAATGGGATTACTTTTTTTGATACCGCACTGAAGTATGGCGATAACGAATTATTAGTTGGAGAAGCACTTGCTCCTATTCGTTATGAAGTGAAAATTGCAACCAAATTCGGTTTCAAGCCAGATGCTCAATTTGAATTGGACAGTAGTCCCAAGGGTATT
>CAXEKM010000576.1:0-5708 GCA_963996645.1 uncultured Marinoscillum sp. | reverse complement strand
TCTAATCCGGTAGTGGTACTGTATTTACCGGGATTAGAACTTGTAGGTGTTCCCGACCCACAAGAACTGAGCATTACTGCCACTGCCAACACAGATGCAGAGCCAGTAAGCGCATTAACCAAATTTTTCATAACCTGTTTTACTTTTATTTGAAACGCTCCAAAATAGTAATAAATACAATTATTTCAAAAATAGCCCTTTTGGACAAGTTTCCGAATATAATTGTACTCATTTAATAGGAAAATTAGATAATTATTGTGTAACTGACGTTATAAATCACACACTAACCGTCGAATCCATCTGATTTAGCACTTCAAGTGCCTCATCTATTTCACTAATTTCTTTCACAGAAATGATCAATTTCTTCTTCTGATCTTTCATGGCACAGCGACGTGGCATGCTCTGAACGTACTGAAGAATACCACCAAAAATGTCAGATTGGAAATACTTTTCGTCTCTGGAATCTGAGAGATAACAGCGCATCACTTCATTTTTAATAGACACTTTTTCGAAACCAAGTTTGATTGCTGCCCAGCGTAATCTGACAGATGCCATCAAATCTTCGGCGGCATCTGGCAAAGGACCAAATCGATCTTGCATTCCGGCAATGAATTGCTCTAGTTCCGCTTCGGTTTTCAGGTTGTCCATTTTGGAATATAGATTCAGACGCTCTGAAATGTTGGACACATAATCCTGTGGAATCAAGATTTCTAAATCTGTTTCAATGACACACTCTTCCTTGATTGCATGGAATTTCTGATGATCCATTTCATCCTGGAACAATTCTTTGAACTCCGTTTCTTTCAATTCGGCAACTGCTTCGTCCAGGATTTTGTGATAAACTTCAAAACCCATATCGTTCACAAATCCACTTTGTTCAGCACCGAGTAGATTTCCAGCTCCACGAATATCCAGGTCGCGCATGGCTACTTTGAATCCATCTCCTAAATCAGAAAATTCTTCTAACGTGGTTAATCGCTTTCTAGAATCAGCAGATAATGCGCTTGAAGGAGGAGTCAGCAAATAACAATAAGCTTTGGTATTGGATCGACCAACTCTACCACGCATCTGGTGCAAATCTGACAAACCAAACATGTGCGCTCTGTTGATAATGATCGTATTCGCATTCGGGATATCCAATCCAGATTCGATGATGTTGGTAGAAACCAAAACGTCATATTCTCCCTCAATGAACTTCAGCATCACTTTTTCCAACTGCTTTCCATCCATTTGCCCATGAGCAATTCCGATTTTCGCATCTGGAACCAAACGCAAAATGATATTTCCGATTTGCTCAATGTCTCCAACTCTATTGTGAACAACGAAAACCTGACCACCTCTTCGCAATTCATGACTTACCGCATCACGAATAATTTCTTCATTGAAATCGTGGATTTCAGTAGTAACCGGTCGACGGTTGGGTGGTGGAGTAGAAATGATAGACAAATCTCGAGCGCCCATCAAAGAAAAATGTAACGTACGAGGAATAGGTGTTGCCGTCAAAGTCAATGCATCCACATTGACACGCATTTCTTTCAACTGATCTTTCACTTTTACACCGAACTTCTGCTCTTCGTCAATGATCATCAGACCTAGATCTTTGAACTCAATGTCTTTGTTGACAATTCGGTGCGTTCCGATCAGAATATCAATTTTTCCTTCTTTGACCTTTTTCTTGACATCATTAATCTCTTTCGTGGTTTTGAATCGATTGATGTAATCAATACCCACAGGGAAATCTGCCAATCTGCTCGCAAATGTGTGATAATGCTGCATGGCCAATATAGTGGTTGGCACTAAAACGGCTACTTGTTTTCCACCATCTACTGCTTTAAATGCAGCCCGAATGGCAATCTCGGTTTTTCCAAAGCCTACATCTCCACAAACTAGTCGGTCCATCGGGTGACCTTGCTGCATGTCTTTTTTGACATCTTCCGTAGCCAATGCCTGGTCTGGAGTATCTTGATACAAGAAAGAAGATTCTAATTCGTCCTGCAAATAGCTGTCATCCGGATAAGCAAAACCAGGGGCTGCTTTTCGCTTGGCGTATAGATTGATCAGGTCTTTGGCAATGTCCTTGACCTTCTTTTTGACCTTTTTCTTCTTGTTTTCCCAATCCTGAGTACCCAGTTTGCTGATAGACGGAGGTTCACTATCCTTGCTAGAGTACTTGGAAACTTTGTGCAGCGAGTGAATACTTACATACAGCAAATCGTCATCACGATATATCAGTCGAAGAGCTTCCTGTTTATTTCCATTAACATCTACCGTATCCAAACCTGCGAATCTTCCCACACCATAATCGATGTGAACAACGTAATCTCCCGGTTGCATGGTCTTCAATTCTCTAAGCGTCAGAGACTTAGATTTTGAAAACTTTTCTTTGGCCTTGTATTGATGGAATCGATCGAAGATCTGGTGATCGGTATAACAGACCAATTCGTGATGATCATCAATGAATCCTTCACGTAGTGATGCACCAACACCACTAAATTGCAATTCAGGATTGATTTCTTTGAAAATGCTCTCCAGTCGTTCGAGCTGTTTGAACGATTCAGCAGTTATAATCTTTTCAAAATTCTTAACCTGGTACTGAAACAGATCTTCAGCTAATAAATTGAAATTCTTGTGAAAATGTGGCTGAGGACGAATTCCCAGATTGTATTCGTCATCTGGTTTTAAATAGAAGCGATTGCCAAATTCCACTTTATGGAATCGCTTTAATAATTGATCAAACGATTTTTCGGAATCGAATAAATCTATTGGTTTGAAAATAACCTGTGTATAACCGCTCACTCGCATGATTTGATCAAATGAATCAACGGCTTTTAAGAATCCTTTTTCTATAAGGTCCAATGTTTCCCGATAATCTTTCATCCAGATCACCGTGTCTTTCGGGATAAACTCGAAAAAAGATTGACGTTCTTCTTTTAGTAATCGAGTTTGAACATTTGGAATCAGCGTGACAACTTTCAATGTTTTGCTAGAAAGTTGACTTTCCGGATCAAACTCACGGATGCTCTCAATTTCGTCACCGAACAATTCTAGCCGATACGGGTAATCGTGGGCAAATGAATAAATGTCGATGATTCCACCTCGAACGGCAAACTGACCAGCTTCATAAACAAAGTCAGTTCGTTCAAAATCATAACTGGTTAATAACTCGGTTAGGAATTCAATATCCAGCTTTTCACCTCTTGTTGCCACAAAGGTGTTGTCCTGAAGTGAACGCTTGTTGATTACTTTTTCATAAAGCGCATCCGGATAGGTAATGACTTGATGTGGTTCGTCCGGCTGAGAAATAATCTGATTGAGAACTTCAGCGCGCTGAAGA
Organism: uncultured Marinoscillum sp.; assembly: GCA_963996645.1. Taxonomy (GTDB): domain Bacteria; phylum Bacteroidota; class Bacteroidia; order Cytophagales; family Cyclobacteriaceae; genus Marinoscillum. Next base: position 2,374 of record CAXEKM010000576.1, on the reverse strand, counting down.
ATATTGGCATTTTCAGTAGCCTCAAATTGATACGGCTTTTTGTACGAACTTGGAAAAAGAAGCAACTGCTCTTCTGGAAGGAAATTTCTCAAATCATTGAGAAAGTAATTCGCTTCTTCCTTGTCATGTAAAATGAAAATATTGGTCTTTTTCTGAATAGAAGCATGCACTGCACTAAATACAGCATCAAAACTTCCAGCCATTCCTTTTAATCGTACCGTACTGTTTTTCATGATCGAACCAGAAATGGCTTGGATCATGTCACTTTTGGCAAAATGCTTTAATATCTCCTTTGCTTCCACGAATTGTCATTAAAGTGTGCAAAAGTAAAATAAACTCTTGCGGATACATGCTAGAGAAACATCTATTAACGTTTAAGGTTCTAGAGAGGGACTAAAAGATGTTCCTAAAAACAATTCTGGCGCAATAACAGAATTATTTAAAGAAATTTTTGAAACATTTTTATATTAAATCGGTATAGTACTATATAATAAATAAGATATTCGTCGTTATAGACGTACATTACTTTTTAGGTTAGGTTGGTGATTAAGGCGCGAGTACTCCCAGTACCGCGCCTTTTCTTTTTTACCGTCTATCATCTTTCATGTTTTCTTAATTGGAAAACGCTACTGATTAAAAATCAGGCAAGTTATCTTCACACCATGAAAAGAATTATTGCATTATCCCTTTTGATGATTATGTCTATTCAGGCATTGCCATGGGGCAAGACAGGTCATCGCGTGATCGGTTTGATCGCAGAAAAACATCTTTCGAAAAAAGCGAAGAAGCAAATAGACAAAGTATTGAAGGACGAAACATTGGCCGAAGTAGCCAATTACATGGATTTTATTCGTTCGGATAAAACCTACAAGCACATGGATCCTTGGCATTACTGCACCTTGCCAGATGGAAAAACCTATGCAGAAGCTGGTACTCCAGAAGAAGGTGACGCGATTGTTGCGATTGAGCGATTCACGGAAGAATTGAAAACTAAGAAATTTACAGAAGGAGATGAGGCATTCACATTGAAACTTCTTGTACATCTTATAGGAGATATTCACCAACCTCTTCATGTAGGCAATGGAGAAGACAAAGGAGGAAACGATGTGAAACTTGATTACTTCTGGGAGTCATCCAACTTGCACCGAGTTTGGGATAGTGGAATCATTGATGGTCAGCAATATTCTTACACAGAATATACTGATTGGATCAATCATGCGTCTGAGGAAGAAAAAGCCAAATGGCAAGCAGACGCGCTAATGGTTTGGATTGAAGAGTCTCAAGAATACAGAGAGCAGTGTTACGATCTTCCTGAAAACATGAAGATTAGCTATCAGTACGACTATAAAAATCTTGATTTAGTAAATCAACGTTTGCTTCAAGCAGGAATCAGACTTGCTGCAGTTTTGAACGAGATTTACGGATAAGAATAAATTATCCTTCGAAATGGAGCCATTCTGAAACAATCAGGATGGCTCTTTTTATTTTAAACCCAGATTATTCAATAGAATATTAGAAGATGGTAATCCAAAATATTCTATTGAATATTGACGAAATAATTCTTGAATAAAGAAATATTTGTCAGGGTAACCGCTGCGGCGGACCGTCCTGACATTCGCCGGCTGGCGAATCGTCAGCCCATTGGGCAAACTATGCTTTAAAGCATAATTTGGGTTAAAGAATGGTCAGGCGAAGTTTGTTGGCAGCTTTTTCTAAATCTACCAATGCTTCAATTGCCATAACTGCTTCGGGAGCAACTTTCAAAATTCTAGCAGCTTCATGCACTTGCTCTTTTTCCTCAAGGGCATAATCGCCATCTGCAGAACTCATTCGGATAGCATCGTAGATTAACAATTTGTTGAAACCAGCCAAGGCAGAAGAATTGAAACTGCTAAATAAGTCATCCAAATCTGCAGATTCGAAATCAAACTCTTCCCAGTCAGCCACGATTTCTTCATCCACTCCCATTTCACGAGCCATGTCAAGAGTTAACCATTCCAATTCAGGGTCAGAGACAATTCCATCAGAACCCGCAATGGTCAATAACGCAAATCCGTATTCGCGCCATTTATTTTTTGGCACCATACTAATTCCGTAAAACGTGGGTGATATATTAGTTAGATCAGTGCTCATAGGTTGATAATTTTAAGACGGTGATGAATTCTATGAAAATATAATCTAAAGTAACTTTTATAGCCGAAGAATTCATCAATTGATTTACATATCCCTTCAATTTTATCAGTATAATTGAAAGGAGAAATTTCTCTAACTTAACCAAACAACCATTAAACGGTTTAATAGACAAGCGAATCTCAAAACTGACTATAAATAATGTTTAAGGAAACAGACTTAAAACAAATTGAGGAGCACCCAC
>CAXEKM010000575.1:0-3775 GCA_963996645.1 uncultured Marinoscillum sp. | reverse complement strand
CTATAGGTCAAAAGTTTTCAGCCTATCAGGCTGATTTTGGTGATCGCAAGTCTTTGTATGCCTTCATTGAGAAGGTGAAATCAGAGCATCCCGTAGTGGATATTTTGATTAACAATGCCGGTACGATATTAAGAAAACCAGCAGCGGAACATCCGGATGAATATTGGGATCAGGTGATTGAGGTCAATCAAAACTCTCAGTTCATCCTTACTCGTGAGTTTGGCAAAGAGATGATTGCTCGTGGAAGTGGTAAAGTCATTTTTACAGCTTCATTGTTGACTTTTCAGGGTGGTATTACAGTGCCAGGATATGCTGCTAGCAAAGGAGCAATCGGTCAGTTGACGATGGCTTTTTCCAATGAGTGGGCTAGTAAAGGTGTGAATGTCAATGCGATTGCACCAGGTTATATCGCTACTGATAATACGGAAGCATTGAGAAATGATCCGGATAGAAGCGAATCCATATTGAGCAGAATTCCTCAAGGTAGATGGGGAACTCCAGAAGATTTTAAAGCGCCGGTTGTGTTCCTTGCGAGTAATGCATCCAGCTATATGAATGGAACGATCCTCACCGTGGATGGTGGTTGGATGGGCCGATAAAAACATTTGAAATGGTGAGTAGCAATGATTTCTGAATTTCATACTTCTTCATACTAGGTTTTTTGCTACCACCATTTCATTTAATTGACTTGTAATTATGAAAGATTTTTTAACGGAGGATTTCCTTCTTCAGAACGATACGGCGAAGAAGCTTTACCACGAGTATGCTTCCAAAATGCCCATTATAGATTACCACTGCCACCTGTCACCAAAAGATATTGCAGAGGACAGAGTATTTAAAAGTATTACTGAAGCCTGGTTGGAGGGAGACCACTACAAGTGGCGCGCCATGCGAACCAACGGTGTAGATGAAGAGTTCATAACTGGTTCCAAGCCGGACAAAGAGAAGTTTGTCAAGTGGGCAGAAACGGTTCCAGATACTTTGAGAAATCCATTGTATCACTGGACGCATCTCGAGCTTAGAAGATACTTCGATATTCCGGATATTCTGAATCCAAAAACAGCTGAATCCATTTACGATGAGTCTTCCGAAAAACTGAAATCAACTCCATTTACCTGTAGAGGATTGCTTCGCAAAATGAATGTGGAGGTAGTTTGCTCAACCGATGATCCTATAGATGATCTGAAGTATCACAAACAGGTGAGAAACGAAGGATTTGAGATTAAAATCTTACCAACATTCCGTCCTGACAAGCTGTATGCTGTGGAGAATGTTAATGCATACATTGCTTATTTGAAGAATTTGAGTGAAGTGGCTGGCGTAGAGGTGATTAACCTGGAGACTCTTTTACAAGCAGCTCAAACAAGGGTGGATTACTTCCACGAAAATGGCGGTCGTTTATCCGATCATGGATTGGAGCAATTGTACGATGTAGATTATTCTACTGACCAAGCAGACGCATCGTTGAAAAAAATACTTTCAGGAACTGAGTTGTCTCTGGAGGAAACACAGCAATTCAAAATGACTGTGTTGTTCGAATTGAGCAAAATGTATCATGCAAAAGGATGGACGCAACAGTACCATCTTGGGGCAATTAGAAACAATAACCACCGCATGATGGGGATTTTAGGACCAGATACCGGTTTTGATTCCATTGGAGATTTCTCGCAGGTTAGAGCTTTGAGTAAGTTTTTGAATGCTTTGGATGCTACGGATCAATTGTCAAAAACGATCCTTTACAATTTGAATCCGGCAGACAATGAAGCGATGGCGACCATGATTGGAAACTTCAATGATGGATCCATTCCTGGTAAGCTACAGTACGGTTCTGCGTGGTGGTTCCTGGATCAGAAAGATGGCATGGAGAAGCAGATCAACGCACTTTCCAATATGGGGATGTTGAGCCGTTTTGTTGGAATGTTAACAGATAGCCGATCATTCCTTTCCTATCCACGACACGAATACTTCAGAAGAATCTTGTGTAATTTGATAGGTACAGATGTTGAAAATGGTGAACTGCCGAATGACCTGGAATGGTTGGGAGCGCAAGTTCAGAACATCTGTTATTACAATGCACGGAATTACTTTGGCTTTTACGAATAACTATGGGAGCAGTAAGCACATTTGGTGAAATTCTACTTCGCTTGTCTACTGAGTCAAGCAAGCTTTTTGCTCAGTCTGAGCGATTGGAACTGCATTATGGAGGCTCTGAAGCCAATGTAGCAGTGAGTTTGGCAAAGATGGGAGTGAATGCACGCATGATTTCCAAGTTGCCGGACAATGAGCTCACAGAGCACGCTTTGGCTACTTTCAGGCAACATGGAGTGGATACTCGCTTTGTTTACAAAGGCTCAGGTCGATTTGGCTTGTATTTCCTGGAGCAGGGATCTGCGTTGAGGGGAAGTAAAGTGATCTATGACAGAGCGGAATCAAGTTTTGCTAAACTGGATCCGAAGGAGTTTAACTGGAGTGAAGCTTTAAGTGGCAGCGAGTGGTTACACATCTCAGGGATCTCTCCAGCTGTCAGTCAAAGTGCTGCAGATGTGTGCCTGGAAGTGATCAAAATCGCCCGATCTTTTAACATGACCATCTCCATGGATCTGAATTATCGCAAGAACTTGTGGAGATATGGCAAGAAACCAGCTGAAATCATGCCTGGTCTTGTTCGTTATGTGGATGTGCTTCTTGGCGATCCGGCTACTGCCAATTTGATGCTTGGAACCAAAGTGCCGGTTAAGGAATACTATGGTTCAGCAGATGATCTCAAGGAAAGCTATGATGCTTTGAAGCATGATTATAGCAACTTGAAATACATGGGGATGACCCTTCGTGAGGTGAAATCTGCAAACCACAACATCGTGGGTGGTGCCATTTACCATGACGGTAAGATGTATGGTGCTAAGCCAGTAGAAGTGACTCCAATCATTGAGAGAATAGGTGGTGGAGATGCCTTCATGGCAGGTCTGATTTACGGTTTGATCAATAAGAAGGATCTCGACTATACGGTCAATTTCGCCACCATGGCTTCTGTCTTAAAAATGACGGTAGCAGGTGATTTTAGCCTCTTCACCAAAGAAGATATTGAGTCTTATATGGGAGGGAAGAACCTCGGAAAAATACAACGATAATGACATCTCAAGAACTAATTGATAAAGTACAAGAAACAGGAATTATTCCGGTATTTAGCCATGATGATCCTCAGACGGCTTATGATGTCGTGAAGGCATGCCATGATGGCGGTATAAGAGTGTTCGAGTTTACCAATCGCAGTGCAAAAGCCATTGATTCCTTCAGATATCTGGTATCTAAAAGAGCGGATTTTCCCGGAATGGCTCTTGGCGTTGGTACCATCATGGATAAGTCACAGTGTGAGCTGTTTTATGAAGCTGGTGCGGAGTTTATCGTTGCTCCTATTGTTGATGCTGAAGTTGCTGCGTATTGCAAAGAAAAGAATGTTGCCTGGACTCCCGGTTGCGGTACTTTGACAGAGCTAATTACCGCAGAGCGTCTTGGAGCAGTGCTAATGAAAGTCTTTCCTGCGGATGTGCTGGGACCTAAGTTCATCAAAGGCGTATTAGGACCATGTGGTCACCTGAACCTGATGCCTACAGGAGGTGTAACTCCTGAAAAGGACAATTTGCAAACCTGGTTTAGTGCCGGCGTGGTGTGTGTAGGTATGGGAAGCCAACTGATTTCCAAAGAGATGATTAAGAATAAAGCGTTTGAAGAATTATCACAAGTAGTTCGGGATGCCCTGGCTACCGTCAAAGCCCTG
>CAXEKM010000574.1:0-3247 GCA_963996645.1 uncultured Marinoscillum sp. | reverse complement strand
CTAACAAAATCTTGAATACGGCCATTACTGTACCTACCAATGAAATGTAGGTAAAGCTTTCGCCGGATATTTTACCAGTTACAAAACCAATGATGATAAATAGGACCGAAGCCAAAAATGTAAATTGAAGGTATCTCTTTAAGTTGAGTGCCATAGTGTGAGTTGTTTTTGATTAATACAATAAGACCAGAACAATTAAGGCTTGACAGCAATCTGTTTATCATTAGAAAACAGCTGCTTAAGCATAGTTTTGCCCAACAAGATGGTGTAAAGTATTAGAAAGGGTAGGCTGGCGAGTGCTCTGAATTTTTTCATAGTTGTTCAGTTTAGTGACTCGCTCTTGGTGTTAGTTAAACTAGATTTAGCAGAAATTGTTTCAACTCACTGTTATGCCGAAGCGCCTTTGTCGTTATTGATAGTACATGAACAGTACAACATTTAAAAAAACCATTCTTCCACTTAGTCAGAAGATTTATCCAGTGGCAGCCCGTATGTTGGGCAACACGGATGATGCCAATGACGCCGTGCAAGAAGTGATGTTGAAACTCTGGAAACAACGCAATAAACTTTCCAAACATCCAAATATCCCTGGTTTCGCTGTGTTGACTGCTCGTAATCATTGCCTGGACTTGCTGAAGAAGCGTCAAATCAAATTAGTGCCAGATGCAATTGATATCAATACCTCTAGCAACCTAAATTCTCATTCAGAAATTGAATGGAAGGAACTGAATGGGATTATTGGTGAATTAATTCTGGAATTGCCCGAACAACAGGGTGAGGTTCTGGCTATGAGGGATCTTGACGGGCTGGAGTTTTCTGAGATATCAGAAGCAACTGGATTGAAAATAGAACACATTAGAGTCCTACTTTCTAGAGCTCGCAAACAAATAAGTACACAACTCAAAAAGATCTACAGCTATGAATAAAGATGAGATCATGAAGAAATACCTGAATGGAGAAACTTCTCTTCAGGAAGAAAAAGAGCTTTTTGAAAACTCTGGAAAAGAATCTGATCCGTGGGCTGAATTCGTGAGTAGGAATAAACATAAGGCTCCTGAAGGATTAGAAGATACTATTTGGGACAACATACAATCCAAAAGAAAGCAAAAGCAGCGATTTCTTTACGGATTATCTGCTGCAGCCGCATCAGTGGTGTTCGTCTTAGGCTTCATCTTTTTCCCAAGTGGAAATGATACAGAAATGACTTTGAGTCAAAAAGAACAAATGCTTCAGGAAGCACTATCCATGTTTCCTGAAGAAGAAAACAACAAAGAAATTCTCTACAGCGATGAGCTGATTGAAATATACGTAGCTACAAACTAAATCCAATTGTTAAATCAAAACCTTTAGAATACAATGAAATCAAAATATATCATTTTAGGACTTACAGCATGGTGCCTTACTGTCGGAAGTGTCATGGCACAAGACAAAAATGTCAAAAAAGATGTCAAAATAAGCTTAAAAGATGGTGCTGAGCCAGATGTTTACATTGATGGCATCAAGTATGATCACGCAATCATTTCATTGCTAGATCCTTCAAAAATCAAATCCATGAATGTGCTGAAAGGCGACAAAGCTTTGGAAGAATACAATGCTCCAAATGGAGTGATTTTGATTACGTCAACTAATTCCAACGAAGAGGTCAAATCATCTGATGCGGAATTTAAAATTCGAAAAACCGGTGACCCAGATCCCAATGCGTCTACTACCATCAAAATAAGAGGTGGAGACGGAGAGCCGCTTGTCATTATTGATGGCAAAGTATCAACAAAAGAAAAATTGAATCAATTGGATCCCACTGACATTGAAAAAATCGATGTGATCAAAGATGAGAAGGCAAAAAAAGAATACAACTCTGAAACAGGAGTGATCATTATCACTACCAAGAAGAAATAATTTAATTGATACAAAGTAAAAGGCCACCAAACGAAATCGTTTGGTGGCCTTAAGTATATCTAGTTAAATACGCCTAGGCTTTTACGGCTGTTTTAGCTTCATAGTCCGTATAGCCTTTATGTCCGGGAGTATAGAAGGTATCCTGATCCCATTCTGTTAGTTCCACGCCTTGCTCAAATCGTTCCACCAAATCTGGATTAGAAATGTATGGCTTACCATAAGCTACCAAATCAGCATCACCCTCTTCAATTACTTTGTTTCCTTTTTCCTGATCAAAGTTGGAGTTGATCATCAGAGTACCTTTGTATATCGGACGATATCTCTTCGCTATTTGTGTTTCTGCAAATGGTATTTCTGAGACATCCGTAAATGGTTCTGATAAGTGTAGATAAGCCAGGTCATATTCATTCAGCTTCTCAATGATGTAATCAAACGTTGGGATGGTGTCTTCATCCATTGTCATTCCAAATACACCATTAAGAGATGGGTTTAGTCTTAAGCCTACTTTTTGAATAGGAATTTGCTGCTTCACTGCATCCAATACCTCAAATAAGAAACGCGCTCTATTTTCTTTATTCCCTCCATATTCATCCGTTCTATGATTCGAAGTTCCATTGAAAAACTGGTGGAATAAATATCCATTGGATGAGTGAATTTCTACACCATCAAAACCAGCATCTATGGCGTTTTTAGCTGCATTGGCAAAGTCCTGGATAGTTTGATCAATATCCTCTTTTGTCATCTCCTTAGGAGCGACCGTATCTTTAAATCCTTCTGGAGTATATGATTTCGAATTTGGATTAATCGCACTAGATGAGTGTGGCAACTCGCCATTATGAAAATCCGGATGAGACATTCTACCCACATGCCAGAGTTGGATAAAAATGGTACCTCCAGCAGCATGTACTTTCTTGGTCACTTCTTCCCAGCCAGCTACTTGTGCTTCTGTGTGAATGCCCGGAGTATTGATGTAACCTACAGCTCTCTCTGAAACCTGTGAGCCTTCAGTAATGATCAAACCAGCACTGGCACGCTGCTCATAATAGGTTCCTTGAAGATCCGCATTTGCTGCCTTTTCTGGATTAGTTGCTCTGCTTCTTGTCATTGGAGCCATCACCACCCGATTTTTTAGTTTCAGGTTTTTTGATTCGTAAGGCTGCAATAACGGTTGTTTATCTGTACTCATAAGTGATTTCATTTTATATGTAGGTACTTATAAGCTGAAATTCATTCAAATGGTTTCTTTCAAAGCACGTTTTTTTACAAAGCTCAATTCAGAGGTATAAATGACCACATATTTTTCGCATCCAGCCTTAGTTGGTTATCTTTGAATTGATCAAAATTTACAAGG
>CAXEKM010000573.1:0-1531 GCA_963996645.1 uncultured Marinoscillum sp. | reverse complement strand
GCAACACGTAAACCATAGTGGCTCACAAGCTGAAGATATTTTCTTGGTACTCTTCTAAGTAGAAAGCTAATTAGTTGCTTCATTTGGTTGATTCTCAGTTCTTAATCAATAAGCTGCCAAAGATAGGTAAGATCACTATATTTATGGTTCAAACAGGTAAGGTGCGATATATGTACATGCGATTATATGTAATGATATTCACCATTTTTTTGATGGGTACGGTTGCATATGCTCAGAAGTCTAAGAAAGATGACTGGAAAAAGCATACGCCTACGGAAAATATAAAGCCCGGTTTTGAGGCTAATAGGCCAAAAAACCGACCAAAAAGAAAAGTGATTGAATATATCTATGTCAAGGATTCGAAGGGTATCTTATTTGGAAATCCTTGTGCAATGGAAGTGACCAGAAAAATGGGGTTCGAATACGTTCCTCAACCGCTAGGTGTGCCTGGAGGGATGACCATTTCTGAAATTGAGAATCACAACATGTTGGTGAAACTCAAACTGTTTTTTACCAAAGGGCCATTTTGGAAATTGGTTGCCAAGAAACGAATAAAAGAATGTGCTGAAAATAGTGGCGATTTTGTAGGATAATGGAAGCTTTACCAGTCAAATTTTCTCAGACTACCTTAACCGAACTGATGATTCCCAGTTATGCGAACTTCGGAGGTAAAATTCATGGAGGAATACTATTGTCTTTGATGGATAAGGTAGCGTATGCCTGTGCCAGCAAACATGCTGGAGCCTATTGTGTGACTGTGTCTGTAGACGAAGTGGATTTTCTACAGCCTGTAGAAGTAGGTGAACTTGTTCATTTGAAGGCTTCAGTAAACTATGTGGGAAATACATCTCTGGTAGTTGGAATACAAGTGACTGCTGAGAATGTGAAAAATCATACGATCAAACACACGAATACTAGCTACTTCACCATGGTGGCAAAAGATGATGATGAGAACTTAACACAAGTTCCTCCGTTGATTCTCGAAGATATGGATCAGATCAGAAGGTTTATTGAGGCGATCAAACGTAAGAATTTAAAATCTGAGTCTCGTAAAGCTATGAAGCAAGTGAAGTCTAACTTCATTTTAGTTGAAGATTTTCCGTTATTAAAAGATCAGCGATGCCAAACTAGGTTGTCCAAAGACGATGGAGAACTGGATCACTTGTTTGCTGATAATAATTAATCACACTCAAAACTAACATCCCCAAGATAGCCCAATTCACGAGCTGTTCTTAGTATTCTGCAAGCTCTGCGGTGATTGCCGATTTGTTCAAATCCTTCAGCTGCAGTTATGTAGTTTTCCACACTCTGTGGCCAAATATTCAAATTCCATTTTGTTGCTTTGATAGCACGTTCAGGATTTCCAGACTCTAAATACGCTCGAGCCATTCCTGTGTATAAGAAATAATGTTCTCTGGGGATAACACTGGCTGTTAATACTAGTGGATATGCATTTCCATACATGCTTTTGTATAGTTTGATGGCATGCTCATTCGCTTTTTCATAATAAACCAAAGCTTCGGTTGGGTTT
>CAXEKM010000572.1:0-3972 GCA_963996645.1 uncultured Marinoscillum sp. | reverse complement strand
TTAGAAATAGGAAGTGTTCCTGATGACAATGAAACTGTATTTGTTCCATCAAATGGCCAAGCATAACCCACAGGGAATACTCTCCAGTCAGCACCATTCAGTACTGCATTGTGGTTTCTGGATAAATCGTATGCTGTTAAGGAGCGAGCTTCGTTCATCGGCCATAAGCCTGACAACCCTACTTCATCTCCACGAAGCGTAGTGCTCATGTTGGCAACGATTGCTCCCTGACCTTTAGCAGCTTCCCAAACTCGCACATCATGAACGTAACCATGATAGAAGTTTGAGCCAGCTTTAGATTGTCCAAAGTAAACTCTACCCGAACCTTCAAAATCACCTGAAACTGTGGTTTTGTTCAGCGCGATTTCGTCATTCATGTAGAAGGCAACTTCCTTATCCGTGTAATCATAAACTACTGCCCAGTGCATCCATTTATCAGAAATGGAATAAACATCCGTAGTGGTGAAGGTCGACGTTCCCAATTTAGCATAGAAGTTGTTGGAACTGTTGAACCCTAACTCAATATCACCTTGTGAGTAAATCACACCGTTCGTATTATCCGTTAGTTTTTCTGTCCAGAACTCGATAGTGAATGACTTGTCGGTCAATTTCACGCCTTCTACTACAGTCGCATTGTCATCTATTCCGTCGAAGAACAACACGGAGTTGTGATCGATTGGCTGGCCATTAAGAACACCTTTTACTGAGAAGTTGAACAATGTCAATATTCCTGCTTCAATGTCCTCATCCAATGTCAACATGATATCCTCTCCTGGTGAAAGTATGCCATCACCTGGCTGTGGAGTACCAAACTGAAGTGGACGCTTCACGTCTTTGATACCTGATCTGGTTTCTGAGAAGTTCTCTGTTCCATCAGAACAAGTCGTCTTCAATCGGACATCGTACGTTCTGTCTGGAAGATCTTTTGTTTCCAGGATATAGCTCAGGTTGGCTAAGTTGTTTACAAAAGTCTTCGGTTCTGGAGCAGCATTAAACTGCGTTTCATCCAAGTAGTAAACCATGTCCGTCAACCACTGTGAAGAGGATGTGGCTTTGTACTGAACAGCAATCGTTTCGAAAGATGAATGCGTCAAGTCATATCCAGCTAATCCAACAGTGATTGGAATAGAAGAGATATCATTTCCACTGTACACAATCTGACTGGTATTAACCAACCACTGATCATCAGGAGACGTGATTTCTACTTCCGAACAAGCAGGTTGGAAATACGCAGAAACGGAGACGGTATCTGAAATATCTTCCCAATTATCCCCAGGATCGTATTGACAAAGTGAATGTAAAACCAGCTTTACATCTTCAAATTCAGTTATTGACTGATCTACTTGAGATATTGATAGAACTTTAGTTAAGGTTTGACCGGCAGGAATAAAAAATACTCTACCATTACCTAAATTGGCACCATCAATTTTTACAAGACCGCCCGTAACACTTGCCTCATCTATAGATAGGTTATACCAGGCTTCTTCATTTGACTCTGATACGTTACTTAAAAACAAATTGAAGTTTGCAGATTTTCCTTCTAGTACATCCGTGGCAATAGCATTATCTACAGATATTTGAGGCACCTCTCTCTTTACAGTCCCTTCAGACAGAGAAGCTCCAGGTGTGTGATACTTGCTTAGTTCAGGGCCGATAAATGGACACATACTTTGTCCACCTCTAACTTTGAATACTGGACCAGTATGTGAGCCGGGATCACGAACATCCATACTATAATAATCACCTTCATCTCCATCCGAAAGAACAAAGCCAAAGGTTTGAGATGTTGTTTCACCGGAAGTTGAACTTTCTGTTTCTCCATGTGCATAGGAAATTTCAAATTCAAATTGGAAACCAGCGCTATTTACGAATCCACCATGACTTCCACTTAAAGATGGAGATACACTGAATTCAAATGATTCAGTATGCGTTTTAGAATCTTCTACTGTGGTAGAACTTTCGAAAACAACACCAGCATCGTAGGAATAGTTGTCGATGAGTGTAGATTCCAGCTTTTCTCGTTCGTTTCTTGCCAGAATGTCTTTCCAACCTTGAATTTGTTGATTGTAATATTTGACACTATCAACGTGAAGTGAATCTGAGTTTGTTAGAAAAATAGCCGGAAAAGTTACAGTGTAAGAATCACCAATCGTTTGAGTAGTGGTAAAGGTTTCTGTTGTATTTGGAGAACCAAACAATGGATCGCTTACCCCATAATGTGAAAGGTATTCTCCACCTCCGTTATGGTTTTTCAAAAACTCGTTTCTTATGGATTCCAGATTTGGAATTAGGTAGTTCTCGATGTGGTTTTGAGTATACTGAAATGCTGTTCCAAAAACTGGATTAAATCGCATGGCTTTTTTCAAGCCTATTCTATAATACTTACTGCCATCACTCAGAACAAGATCAGTACAACCAGAATCCCCATCACAATCTCCAGCTGCATTGGTTTCAATTAATTGAACAAATGTGCTGCTTCCATATGTGAGGTTGGTAGAATTACCTATGAACACATCTCCATTCGCACCTACAAAGTCTGGACTATCGCTGGTACTCCAGCGTTTGGTATTGGTAACTGAATGAACAAAAGTTTCATTATCAACCCACTCTACAGATTGCTCAAATCCAATTCCAAGGTCTTGTTTGACTTCTACCGTATTTTCAACTGTGGCCCCAGGAAGACCTGTATTCGTAGTTACTTTTACCCCAAATTGATAAGCAACCTTTTCAGAACTATTTTCAGTGTCCTTTACTTCAAATGAGTATTCATTGGATGTGGTGGTGCCAGATTCATAGAATGAGTAACTGTTAGAACCGTGTGGGTCTCTCAGAATCATAGAAATGACAGTTGGACCTAAAGTGACAAAATCTGTTCCTTCAGGTTTTCCTCCAAACACATACCCTTTGAAAGTATCTCCAGTCATTGGCCATGGAGTAGTAATTGCTCCACCTTTGCCACTAAAGACTGTAACAGACATCGTTTTCTGGTAGTCGCCTGCGCCGCCACTTGCTACATTAGGAACTCCTGCCTGGAACTTGTACAAGACTTGTCCCTTCTCATCAAGCTCAAAAGTCTGGCGCGTTGTTTTAATTGCAAGTGCATTTTGAATTTGCACTTCACCATCCACTACAGGTACCTGATCAGTAGCATTACTGTTGTCTACATTCACATATTCTTCAAAAACAGAAACTAAAGCTTCGTAGGATGATCTTTGGGTGAAAATTGGAGCATCAGTAAGCCAATCGCCATAATTATCTCCACTTACAACAGGAATTTCAGATTCATCAACTTCAATTTTATCATCCCAGAATCTTTCAATGGTAGGATCTGAAGAAGTAACTTTTACTGTAGGTTTAACTCTTAATACCAAATTTTGCTTGGCATTGTATATTATACTGTCATATCCATATCCGGCATTCGCATCAGACACATCAATCAGAGATGAGTCTAATTCTGTTTTTTCTATGAATACATTTGTTAGATCCCAGGTAGCACCTACCAAATTACCAAAATCTGTTTTGTCATAATCACCTGCGAACAGATCCGTAACATTGTACTTTTCAGGTAGGAGATAAGCAATAAATTCTCCAGTGGTTTTATCTGGTTTAATACTTAATTTTCTCGGAGTAACATTTGCGATGCCATATTCAGTAGAAGACCCGTCAATACTTGTGTCGCCTTCATGATAATGCCAATGCTCCCATGTTCCAGCACTGTCTGTAGGAAATTCTTTGAGATCATACGGCTTTTGGGGTTCTAACACCAACGTGGCATCACCAATGTTATTCAGCGATTGTCCCAATCCTGTTGGTTTTTCACCTTCTACAGGACCCCCGACTACTTTTCCAATAACTTTCACCAGAGTAGAATCTCTAAAGTAAGAAGGGTCAATATTGAAGTCTGTCTGGAAATCGAAATACGTGTCAGGTGACGGGAAGTACCCATCTCCTTTAAAAACGTGTCCGTTTTTT
>CAXEKM010000571.1:0-4392 GCA_963996645.1 uncultured Marinoscillum sp. | reverse complement strand
TACACCATGCTCTGTAAGGTATTGCCCCGCAGGGTGTTCTGGTTGGAACTTGCCTGCTGGAGATATATGGTCGGTAGTGACCATGTCACCTAGCTGCAATAAAACTTTAGCTCCTTTGATATCTTCTGGATCAGGCACATCTTCTGAGATATTCTTAAAGAATGGTGCTTCCTGAATATAAGTTGACTCATTATTCCATTCATAGATATTACCTTCAGGAGCATTAAGTCCTTTCCATGCCTCATCTCCATCGAAGATTTTTTCATATGAATTCTTATAATCTTCTGGAGTAACCACCACGTTCATTAATTCATTAATCTCAGCTTGTGTAGGCCAGATATCTTTTAGGTATATTTCGACACTATTAGAGTCGATTCCCAGTGGTTCATTGTTCATATCAAAGTCCATTCTCCCTGCTATGGCGTAGGCAACCACCAACATTGGAGAAGCCAGGAAGTTCATTTTAATGTTTGGATGAATTCGAGCTTCAAAGTTTCTATTTCCAGAAAGCGCAGAACAAACAACCAGATCATTCTCAATCACGGCTTTCTGCACTTCAGGCATCATATCTCCTGAGTTACCAATACAGGTGGTACATCCGTATCCCACAGTATGGAATTTCAATGCTTCCAGGTAAGGTAGAAGTTCTGATTTTTTTAGATAGTCTGTTACAACTCTTGATCCAGGAGCTAGAGATGTTTTAACCCATGGTTTTACGTCTAATCCCAGTTCTACGGCCTTCTTGGCGACCAGTCCTGCACCGATCATTACGCTTGGGTTTGAGGTGTTGGTGCAAGAAGTTATCGCTGCAATTACTACTGCTCCATCAGATAGATTATATCTAATGTCACCCTTTTTCATAGTGACACTTTTTATTTCACCATCCACGGTTATCGGTTCCGCTACAGCTCCGCCTTCATTTAGCCAAACACCGGTTCTTTCTTGAACTGGAATATAGGTTCTGCTATGCGTTTCTTTTAATAAACCAATCACCTGCTCTTTAGCATTGCGAAGTAGAATCTTGTCCTGTGGTCTTTTTGGTCCGCTTATGGTAGGTTCTACTGTGCTTAGATCAAGTTCGATCACATCTGTGTATTCGATCTGATCTTCTGGGTTTCTCCAGAATAAATTCTCCTTAGCATACGACTCAACCATATCCACATGCTCTTTCGATCTGTTAGTTTTGAGCATATACGCTAATGTCTGATCATCAATTGGCCAATGGGTGTCAGTACAACCAAACTCTGGAGACATGTTGCTAATAGTTCCTCTATCTGGAACAGTCAAGTGTTCCAAGCCAGGACCAAAAATCTCTACCATTTTACCAACTACTCCATAGTCTCGGAGCAATCTAGTAACAGTTAGCACTAAGTCAGTAGAAGTTGCTCCTTCTGGCAAAGCACCCGTAAGTTTTAGACCTATTACCTCAGGTAAGATCATATAGATCGGTTGACCGAGCATTGCTGCTTCTGCTTCAATTCCTCCAACTCCCCAGCCTAGAACCCCAATGCCATTCACCATAGGTGTGTGTGAATCTGTTCCTACCAAAGTGTCAGGGAATAAATAGCCATCTCTGTCTATTACACCTTTGGCAAGATATTCCAGGTTTACCTGGTGGCAAATACCCATACCTGGGGGAACAACAGAGAAATTGGTGAATGCTTTTTGTGCCCATTTCAGAAGCTTGTAACGTTCTTCATTTCGTTGATACTCTAGATCTACATTTTTTTTGTATGAATTTAGAGTGCCAAAATATTCTACCGTCACAGAGTGGTCAATGACCATGTCAGCAGGGACCACTGGATTCGTTTTACCAGTGTCCTTTCCTTTTCGGGCAACCTCCGAACGGATACTTGCAATGTCTACAACGGCTGGTACACCGGTGAAATCTTGCATCAAAACACGTGCAGGTGTGTATGGGATGTCTTTTTTACCAGCTGTTTTTTTCCAATTCAATAGTGTCTCTAAATGCTCCTCCTTGACGGCAAAATCGTCATAGTTTCGAATAGCATTTTCTAATAATATTCTAATTGAGTAAGGAAGTGACTTCACTTCAGGCCGCTTTTCGGCTAATTGCTGAAGTGAGTAATATTTGCGCTTCCCCAGGGGAGTGGTAAGTTCCTTTTCAATACCAAAAAAATCCTGTGGCATGTTTAGGTATGTTTTAATGTTTGAATTCTATTGATTCAATTGAATCGTATATTTAACTAACCAGTTATCGGGGTTAATGTTCTTTTGATCAGTGCCTAATTCGAGAATGGTATAAGTTATTCTTATTGAATCAGATGAGTCATAATTAAGTCTTCGTAAGTCCACCTCATATAAATTGACATGAATGAAAGGGGATAATGGCGGTTTATTTAACTTTGGCTCGCAATTCTCAATTTGGAATTTTTAAAGCTGTATAGATGACCTTCCTTCTGAAGAATTGCACTCACAGCTTGAGAATTATTTTTCATTCAATAATTGTTGAAATCGAGCAGTTGTGTGAGTTGAAATTTTGCCTTTAATACTGAAAAGACGTCTGTTATGAACATCTACAACGATTACCTAAAGGAGATCGAAGAAAGAAAAGCACAAGGGCTTCACCCAAAGCCGATTGATGATGCTGAATTATTAAGTGAGATTATTTCTCAAATTAAGGATGCGGGAAATGAGCATAGAGAAGATTCTCTTAAGTTTTTCATTTACAATACACTTCCAGGTACTACAAGTGCCGCAGGTGTCAAGGCAAAATTTTTAAAAGAGATCATCCTTGAAGAGGCAGCTGTAGAAGAAATCTCTACGGATTTCGCTTTTGAATTGCTTTCGCATATGAAAGGAGGACCATCCATCGAAGTGCTATTGGATTTGGCGCTTGGTGATGATGAAGCTATTGCTAAGGATGCTGCTAAAGTCTTAAAGACTCAGGTGTTCTTATACGATGCTGATTACGATAGACTAAAGGAAGCCTACAAAGCAGGAAATGCTATTGCTAAAGACCTACTTGAGAGCTATGCGAAGGCTGAATTCTTTACAGAGTTGCCTGAGGTAGAAGAAGAAATTAAGATCGTAACCTTCATTGCAGGTACAGGAGATATCTCTACAGATTTATTATCTCCAGGTGCTGATGCACACTCAAGGTCAGATCGTGAGCTTCATGGTCAATGTATCTTCGAGCACAATAAAGATATGCAAAAGGCGCTTACCGAATTGAAAGCGCAGCACCCAGATAAGCGAGTAATGTTGATCGCTGAAAAAGGAACCATGGGTGTAGGTTCATCTAGAATGTCAGGTGTTAACAACGTGGCTTTGTGGACAGGAATCCCCGGTAGTCCATACGTACCATTTGTGAACATTGCTCCAATCATTGCGGGTACAAACGGAATCTCTCCAATTTTCTTGACTACAGTTGGTGTAACTGGTGGTATCGGTATCGATTTGAAGAACTGGGTAAAGAAAACCGATGCGGACGGCAATGTGGTGAAAGATGCTGATGGTGAGCCAATATTGGAAGAGGCGTATTCTGTAGCGACAGGTACTGTTTTGACGATCAATACTAAAGAGAAAAAATTATACAATGGTGATCAGGAGTTAATTGATATTTCATCATCATTGACACCACAAAAAGTGGAGTTTATCAAAGCTGGCGGATCTTATGCCGTAGTGTTTGGTAAGAAGTTGCAAACATTTGCTGCTAAGACTTTAGGAATTGAGGCTCCGGTAGTATTTGCTCCATCTAAAGAAATTTCTAACGAAGGTGTAGGTCTTACTGCTGTAGAGAAAATATTCAACAAAAACGCTGTAGGAAATACTCCAGGTAAAGTTCTTCATGCTGGTTCAGACGTTCGTGTGGAAGTAAACATCGTAGGATCTCAGGATACTACAGGTTTGATGACTGCTCAGGAGTTGGAATCAATGGCCGCTACGGTAATCTCTCCAATTGTGGATGCAGGTTACCAGTCAGGTTGTCATACGGCCTCAGTTTGGGATTCAAAAGCTCAGGCAAACATTCCGAAATTGATGAAATTCATGAATGATTTCGGTTTGATTACTGGTCGTGATCCTAAAGGTCAATATCCAGCAATGACCGATGTAATTCACAAAGTACTGAACGACATCACCGTGAATGATTGGGATATCACAATTGGTGGTGACTCTCACACCAGAATGTCTAAAGGTGTGGCTTTCGGAGCTGACTCAGGTACCGTTGCACTTGCTTTGGCTACAGGAGAGGCTTCAATGCCAATTCCTCAGTCTGTGAAAGTAACTTTCAAAGGTGAGATGAAAAGCTATATGGACTTCAGAGATGTAGTTCATGCTACTCAGGCTCAAATGTTGAAGCAATTTAACGGTGAGAACGTATTCCAGGGAAGGGTGATTGAAGTACATATTGGCACATTAACTGCTGAC
>CAXEKM010000570.1:0-2295 GCA_963996645.1 uncultured Marinoscillum sp. | reverse complement strand
TTAAAGAAACTATCAGACGATCCTAAAAATCGTGTAGTAGTTATTAGTGGTAGAGGAAGAGAAACATTAGCTGAATGGTTAAAGGATTACAACATTGAAATCATAGCTGAGCATGGTGTATGGTTAAAAGAAAGAGGTAAGGAGTTCAGAACCATTACCAACCTAAATGACAAATGGAAAGAGCCTATCCAAAAAGTGTTGGATGGATATGTAGACAGAACTCCAGGTAGCTTTATAGAGAAAAAAGATTACTCTTTGGTATGGCACTACAGAAAAGTAGAGACTGGTCTTGGAGAAGCTAGAACGCGAGAGTTAACCAGTCACTTAAAATACATCACTGTAGATAGAAACCTCAAAGTATTAGAAGGTAACAAAGTCGTAGAGATTAAGAACTCAGAAATTGATAAAGGAAGAGCAGCTTCCGTTTGGTTAAATAATTACCCATCTGACTTTGTGATGGCATGTGGAGATGACTGGACGGATGAAGACACCTTTAAAGCAATGCCGGGAAGTGCTTACTCAATTAAAGTAGGCAGCACTTCATCAGCTGCTCGATATCGCGTAGCTGATCATTTGGAAATTAGAGACATTCTGAAAAGCTTAATTAATTAAGCAAAATTCCAACAGAAAGTTGCACCATGATATGAAGCTCAGCAATCTTAACACGATGCTGAGCATCTACCTGTTGTGATCTAGGTAAGTTGGGATTATCTACTCTAGCCTTGTCATAATACCAATTCGCAAGACTTATCGGAAGCTGAAAATGAAAGTTTAGCTTCTTAATTCCCAAATGCAAACCTGGTAAGACATTTAGACTAACATTTAGAGCCTCTCTAGTCGTATGAAAAGATTGAGAGTTAGGCTCAGTTTTATTTCTCTGCCACCTACTTGCAAGCCTTACCCCTGCTGATGGTTGAATTTTTGAGTTCCTCAAAATGATACTCATACTGATAAGATGCACCGGTCTTGAATTGAAATTGCCTTCCTCAATCCTGATTATTCCTATCAAAATCAAATCCAGTGAGTGTTAGAATTTGCTGACTTGATTCATAGGTGTAGAATACAATACCTACTGTTGGACCAAGAACTTCCAGGCCTTCTTCATCATCAGCAGTAAGCCCTATTCTGATTTTCTCGTTGAGCTGTGCAAAGGTGAAAATTTGACAAAAAAATAGAGCCATCAAAATGATGGCTCTTAAATTCAATAAAGTCATATCGAAAGATATTAAAGAAAATCTGGTTTATCCAATTTTCTCGCAATACGAGTAGCAGCATTCAGCAACCCAACATGGCTATATGCCTGAGGGAAATTACCCCACATACTACCATCACTTTCTTTCACATCTTCACTCAACAACCCTACATGGTTGGAGTAAGAAATCAAGTTTTCAAAGTATTTAATTGCCTCATCCAGACGCCCAACACACGCTAAAGCTTCTACGTACCAGAAAGCACAAATTAGGAATGTTGTTTCTGGCTCACCAAAGTCATCCTGGTGCTTATATCTATAGAACAAGCCGTCTTTGGCATGCAATTCTTTCTCTAATCCGATCAAGTGATCCTTGGCTGCTTGCGGATTGTCTCCAAAATAGTTCATCATGATCAACTGAAGTGTACTCGCATCCATTCGGTCAACGCCAACAGCCTGAGCATATGCTTTTTTACCAGGTACGTAGCTCTTCTCAATCATCTTAATAGAACGCTCTTTTAACCTTGCAGCCTTCTCTCCCATTTTACTATCGCCAATCACTTTAGCAATCTTAACTGCCGCACTACTTCCTGCCCAATGGAACAAGTAAGTGTACGTATGATGTTGGCTAAGATTTCTAAACTCCCAAAGACCAGCATCTGTCTCATCAAACGTCTTCTCAATCATATCCAGAGTCTTGATCACTAACTCTGATGAATCGAAACGCTCAGTAAAGATGATTCGCTTATCCTCATAAAGTGGCAATAACGAAATCAGTACCTGGCCATAAACGTCATTTTGGATATGCGTATATGCATCATTACCAATTCGCACGGGTTGATTTCCTTGATAGCCGCTAAGAGCTATTTCCTTTTCAGTTAATCGCTTTTGACCACTAATTCCGTACAAAGGCTGATAGCGATCTTTTTCTTCGATCGTCGTATTCAGGATGTAATGGAAGTATTTCTCCGACTCTTCGAAGTGACCAATATTATTGAAAGCATTTAGCGTATAGAACGTATCACGCATCCAGCAATACCTGTAATCCCAGTTTCGTGTGCTTCCCGGCGATTCCGGCTAACTAGTTGTGGCAGCTGCTATAATAG
>CAXEKM010000569.1:0-4054 GCA_963996645.1 uncultured Marinoscillum sp. | reverse complement strand
TCTGCTCATTCCCTCTTTGAATATCTCCAGGAATGGGAAGAATGATCTGCTTTGTGTTAACATTTTATGACGGGTTTAAACTTAGCAGTTGTTATTTAAGTGCAAATTTATACCCACATAATGCAATCAATTTATCACATTACCGTCAATCATTATCAAATAACCGACACCTCTTCACCTTATCCATCCGAGGTTATCACAATTCCGACAATTGTATCATTTAAACGTCAGATGGACTCAACCCAAACTCACGTTTGAAGCATTTTGAAAAATAGGACGGGTTGGAGAAGCCTGTTTTGAAGGCTACTTCAGAGATATTGAGTTCTTTTCCAATAATAAGTTCCTTAGCTCGGTGTAATCGTACTGATGAGATCAGTTGGTTCGGTGACTTATTAGTAATCGCCTTGAGTTTCCGTTGCAATTGGCGTTCGCTTATTCCAATTTCCAGGCACAGCATCTCTACGCCAAACTGCTCATCTGGAAGGTACTTATCGATGATCTGTAAGACATTCTCCAAAAAAGAATCATTCAGAGGACTAACTTTCGGCAGATTCGTCATTGCTTCATCCACTCCAGATTGATCATATACACTGAATAATCCCAGTGCTTCACCACTATTCGATTGAAGCAATGCATGCGACCGATTGAAGCTTAGACCTGCTCCGGAAAGCAAGTACTTGACAGTCTGAGTCACCATGACATCACCGGGCTTTACTACACCAATCATATCGTCCATGAAGGCTGCGGTCTCAGAGGTAATAAAATGCGCCTGATCTACTGAGGCTTCTTTGATATGAATACCCACAGCAAGGTGGCCATTCATTTTTTTCACACTTTCCACCAGATCCAAACTACAATGAACTGCCTTACTAGGACCTTCAAATATGGCCACAAAGTAATTGGGCTCTTGAAACTGAATGATCCTACCTCGATACCTGGAAATAAACTGTTGGATAACTTCTTTGAAGCTTCCATTGAGTGACTCCTGATGTGCAATACGACCAGCAGCAATGGTAAATAACTGCTCTTCGTAGGTTCTCAAAGGATTGACATTTAGAATGAAGGTTTTCATTTCATCCAGTACTTCCTGAGTATTTCCCACCCAAAACAGGTGATCTTCCCCATCAAACTCAACAAATCTGGCAGTCTTTATACGCTGTGCGATGAACCTGCCCTCC
This sequence comes from uncultured Marinoscillum sp., assembly GCA_963996645.1. GTDB lineage: Bacteria > Bacteroidota > Bacteroidia > Cytophagales > Cyclobacteriaceae > Marinoscillum. Next base: position 2,876 of record CAXEKM010000569.1, on the reverse strand, counting down.
TCAATTTTCACGTCAATGTCATTGGTGCGCTGCATCATAAGAGTAGGCACTTTAATGGATGGGAGGATGTCAATAATATCCACCTGAGTGTTCATTTTGGTCAACACCATGGCAGCACTAGGACTAGCTCCAGACCTGAAATAATTAGCTAGCCAATCCATAAACTCAGGATCATTGGCTTTGTACGGAGCAAGTGTTTCTAACTTCATTTCACCACTACCCCAATTATTTTCGATCATGTCATACACTTTCTGACGTTCGGCATCTGTTGGCGCCCAGGGATAATCATTTGAGTATCTACGCTTAGCAAACACTCCGAATGTGATCAATGAAATGGTTCTGTTGGGATAGGTAGCAGCAAACAAGGCAGATACAGACCCACCTTCAGAATGGCCGAAGAGAACAGCTTTTTCAGAACCTACAGCATCCATAACGGCACGGATGTCGTCCATTCGTTCTTCAAGAGTAGAAAGCTCTACTACTCGATCAGATAGACCAGTCCCACGCTTATCAAATAAGATAACGCGAGCGATCTTTCCTAATTCGGTAAGAAAACTCACTAAATCCGGGCAAGCCCACATCCAATCGATGTTGCTTACCCATCCTGGTATGTAGACAAGATCTACAGGTCCAGATCCGAAGACCTGATAGGCAATATTGATACGCCCACTTTTGGTGTATTGAGTAGCTGGTTTCATAATGATTATGACGGGATGAGCAACAAAGGTACATCAATTTAACCCCGACAATCAAGTATAAGTCATTAACTGATAAGTATTTGACTCATTTTAACATGAAAACCAGCTGATCCTAAGATGGATAGAAACTACAACATTTTGATACGATCCAACAGTTTTGGACGGTAAGAATTGCTGATTGGGATGATCTTATCGCCTATCTGCAAATTACCCTGATCAATATTTTTGATACGATCAATGCTCACAATAAACGATCGATGCACACGCACAAAATCACCTTCTGGAAGCTTGTCTTCTACTGTTTTGAATTTAGAATAAACGAGATGAGTCTTATCATCTGTGTGAATTTTGACATAATCTCCATACGCCTCAATGTAAGTGATTGAATCCACATCCAGCTTCACTAACAATGAATCTGACTTGATAAAAATATTGGTAGATCCTGCAGATGCATTACTAGAAGGTCTTGATCTACTGGAGAGATTACCAATTGCTTTGTTTACCGCCTTCAAAAATCGAGCAAAATTCTCGATTGGTTTCAGCAGATAATCTGTTACATCAAACTCAAAAGCTTCTAAAGCAAACTTCTCCTGAGATGTCACAAGAATTATTTCTGGTTTACTGGTAAGGTTCTTGAGTATTTCTAGCCCTGATAAATCGGGCATTTGGATATCCAGAAAGACAATATCTGGCTGCAAACTCATAATGGCACCTGCCCCCGCTACCGCGTCACTGTATGTGCCTTTTAGCTCCAGTTGATCTGCTTTGTCAACCAGGGAACTGATAATCTTCAGCGCTACTACGTCATCGTCAATGGCAATGCAAGTATACTTTTCCATCTAACTAATTTTATATGTTGTGGTAATTAGTTTAATCAAGCTGAACAAGCAATACGGGCAGCAAATATAAGCATTAATCATGCTTCTATTCTCACTTATCCAAAGTTGAATCACAAAACACAAATACGAGCAGTAGGTTTAACTTAGATTGAAATTAGCGCATTAATCTTCAAATGAAGCAGCAAATTCGACCAATGGTTCCTAACGAAAGATTAGACCTTTTTATAGCCTCTTAACCTGGCAGTAACCTCTGCGGCTTCCATCAAAAAAACATCCAAAGCCTGGTCAAAAGCCATCATGTTTCGGGAGATCGCCAACTCCTCCAGTTTTTGAAGTTGTTTAGACAAATCGTCTCGCTCCAAGCTCTTAAAGTTAGGCTTCATTTTATGAGGAAGTCGTTCGAGATCTTTCCAATTTTTCTTTTGGTGGGCCTTAACCAATGACTCCATGTCAGTATCCAGTGTCTCAATAATAGTTTGCAGAATATCAATCACCATGTCTGGATCTCCACCAGTAATATCAAACAAATATGGAAAGTCATCTTCTACAGAATGAATGAGATCAGAAGCTATTGGAGAACCTATTACCACACACGGCAGTGTTATGAATATATCCTGCTTATTAAAACTTTCTTCCCAGGCAGCATCTGCAAATTGACCAGCACCTTTGATAGTGACCTCCAGGTTATCTTCATCGATATCATAATTGCACACCACAACTATGTGCTCCAAAGAGTCATTCAAATAGAGTTCATTGCATTTCAATAATAACTCAGTCATCAATCGTGTGCGGTTTCCAACCAAAAATTTAGCTGTAAAGCCAAGTTGAAATTGGATACTTTTTGATAAAGGAGCTAAAGGATCATGAAATACAATGCGAATGGCTTCTGCAACGTGCTCCAGCTTGAATGGAATATGAGGAACGTTGGCTCCTAATAATTCTTCATCATTATAAATTTCCTCAAAATAATTGCTCAACAAGTTCTTGGCTGGAGAAGCTGGCAAATTGAGAAAATTGATACGCTCTTGAATATGGAAGATTTTGGATTTCGGATCGATTACCTTTTGCGAAGTAGGGATCTTCTCTAGTTTCACCAAAATCTGATCTGGTTGAGTCTCTACCCTGATAAAATACATATCTTCTCCGATGTATTGTAAATCAGCACTATTTACCAAAGGGATCTTACTGACTAAGGCAGTTTCATTCCAACGACCTCCACGGGGAATTTCGAAAAACGTATCAGAACTGTAGGTAATAGTTCCATCCAATTCACAAAATATGAACTGAACATTATGCCTTAAATACGTTTTTTCTAATTGAGTCCGTTTTCCCACTGGTC
>CAXEKM010000568.1:0-3467 GCA_963996645.1 uncultured Marinoscillum sp. | reverse complement strand
TACGAGTACAGTTGTATGAGTATGATTAAACAGATTGGATAATTGATTTTAATCGAAAGACAGTCTGCTATTTCTTCATCTACGAAGAGTGTATTGATAAACTTTCACAGGTTTCTTTCTGAAGCGCTCACTGATGGTAATGAATCCGCCAGTTGGGTTCCAACAGATGGCTTCACCAAGCGGTTCTCGATGGTAGCGAATGTGCTTACTATTCGTTTGGGTAAGTCGTTCTAAAGCACTTAGCTGATTTCGTGTAGGCCAGTAAAACACATGTCCATAGTTCTTTAGCAACACATCTCCCTCAGGACTGATATCTCCTCCAGTGATCCATAGGTGGTTGAGACGTCCTGATGGAGCCACAGACAGGCTATTATCGTTAAATGGAAAGCTATAAACATAGGTCCTAAGTTCTCGTTTGGTCACAATAATCAGCTCATTGGTTTGCTGATCATACATTAATGTTTCTGCATCTTTGGGACCATTTGCATAACTCAGATTCATGATATCTGCAGGTGCTTCTATCTCCTTATCTATCGATTGAGGTTCTCGGATCCTATAAATCTGAATACTCTCTCGGATCTTTCTATTGTTACCAATATCTCCTATGTAGAGATAACTCACTCCGTTTTCTTGTCCGATGGTAAGATCTTCCCAGTCTCTGTTCTTGGCATTGGTTATTCTAACTTTGGATTGTATAACCCCTAAGGTGTCTATCAGGTAAAGATAGGGCTCGTTTCCACCATCATTATGCACCCAAAACATTGCAGGATGGAAACTGGAAGGTGCGATGCCACTTATTTCAGATAGTTCCTGATTTTCAATCACTCCACTTGATGCTCTGTGATATCGAATAGCGCAGGAAGAACAAATCAGTACTACAAGTATGATAATGTGAGATCTGAAGCGGGTGAATTTACTCTTCAAAAGGCTTAAGACTTGGTTTCAGGAGATCCTTTATCGTACTCGATGCTGTTAATCTTCCAGGTGAAATTGGCAATCTTGGTTTCTACAATTACTTCATCACCTACTTGCTTTTGATGTAAGGCTTGAGCCATAGGGGAGTCCATGGAAATGTAATCCTTGTTGGTTGTCAACTCTTCATAACCAACAAGCCGTAAGCGTTTTTTAAGCTTTTTCTCTTTGTTTTCAATTTCTACCCAGGCACCAAACATCACTTTGCCTTCTTGTTTCGGGTTGTAGTCGATTACCTGAAAGTCATCAATGCATCTGCGTAAATACAGTAATCGTTTATCAATTTCACGAAGACGCTTTTTATTGTAGTGATAATCTGCATTTTCAGAACGATCGCCTAGACTTGCCGCCCAGGCAACTTTTTTGGTAGTTTCTGGTCGTTCCACTTTCCATAGGTGATTGTGCTCTTCTACCAGGCTATCCATTCCTTCTCGTGTGATTAACTTGGATCGGTTGAGCTTCGGCAGAGTAGATTCTGGAATTTTACGACGCATAGGGGATTATTCTTGGTTTTAAAACTTGTTACAAAGAAACAAAATGTTCTTGTGATATGTAACCAGAATTGTTGGTAGACACCTATCTGCTCTTTGGTCGAACACCATAATAGGCGTATTGATCCATAGCTCCCGCTTATCTCCTCAGTTGCTGAACCATTCATTTAAGCCTACTGAAACCTGGCGATGTTAATGATAATGTCCATGTTCCTCTGACCATACTTTACCTGCTGGTGCCGGTCCATTGGGTCTGGTGGATTTTTGAGCAAAAAATAGGCTATAGGCGGCAATAGCTAGAAAAGCAAGTAGCAACCCGATGTAAAGAAGTGATTTGTTGTTGAGTGCTTTGGATTTCTCAATAGAAGCATGGCAGTTCTTGTATTTCTTACCACTACCACATGGACAAAGATCATTTCTACCTACTTTTTTCATAACGACAGGATTTGTTAGATGGAATTTAGAGAAGAATGTATATACATCAAAACCATACACATTGATTAATGAAACAGTATTTCTGCATTCCAGGCAAACAAGATAATGAGTGTGGAAAATAAGCGCGTGATCGAGGGTTGGAGAGTGAATAATACAAACAAATCTCAAAACGGGTACCTTTGGGGGCATAAAGCATGTATTAAAGCTCTTCGAATTAGGTTTTTGTATGATCATTTGAAAGCTTAAATAATTATCAGGCACATTTGTGGACAGGTTTGTAAAAATCTCCGAACTTAATAGTCATATTTTCCCTTGTCTTATTGTAAAACCATCATTCAAATTTGAATTAAATATGAAAAAACTAGGATTTCTTTGCCTTGGTACTGTACTGTTGGCGGTAGCTTGTACTACTACACCAAAGGAAAGCACTTCCGCTCAGGAAGAAACAACTGAAATAGCAACCACTGAGGACGCATATTCCATCGTGGAAGGCAGCGCTAAAGCGAATTTTACGGCATATAAAACCACAGACAAGCTACCTGTAGGTGGAACATTCAAAACCATCAACATCACTAAGTCTGGTGAAGGAGAGACTGCTCTGAAGGCACTAGACGGTACAGAATTTAGTATTCCGGTAAGCAGCCTTTTCACTAACGATGCCACGGGTACAAGAGACCCGAAAATTTTGGAGTTTTTCTTTGGAGTGATGACGGATACAGAAAACATCACAGGTACATTCAAGCTAGGAGAAAATGACTCTAGCTCCATTGAAGTAAAGCTAAACGGTATGACTGCCAGCATTCCGCTGACCTACGAAGTATCGGGTGATGAATATACCTTTAAGGGATTAATGGAGCTTGAAAACTGGTCTGCACTGGATGCTGTAGCCTCTATCAACAAGGCGTGTGAAGCGCTACACACAGGATCAGATGGCGTGAGTAAAACATGGAGTGAAGTAGCAGTGGAGGCCATTGTGACTGTATCAAAAAAATAAGAAATTCATTGGAGCGGGTATTTAGATCTGCTTCAGCTATTTATTAAGAAAGGCCGTCAGTAGATGGCCTTTTAAGTTTTTTAGCCTGCCTTTTGATTCCAAGTGAAGAAACTACTTCTTGTTTGAGCCGAACTTATACTTTGGTGTACATTTCTAAGAGGTATTATTCGATAACCTTAGGGTTGATAAATTATCTAGAAGTGATCAGTGACGGAAGTTGCTGATCACTTTTTTATGTCCTATCTGAATGGTGCGTTTAGATGAACAAGAGCACAGCTAAATGCCTATCTGCCAGATGTTAAGAGCCGTGGAAATATAATTTTACAAAGAATGTATTGGTGGTTGGATTTGTGGAGTTCTATTTAATCTTCAGATAATCAAATAGTTACCTGTGAAATACCTAAAAGGGGGTATTGATGTCTAATGATCTTGTGACGCATTTAGTTTTTCATTATTACCAAACTCTATGAAATCTATATACTATTTGGCTGCATTGCTTTTATTAACAAATCAAGCAATAGCCCAGGACAGCAAATCTGAAGCGAATGATTCACCTCCCAAAGTTCAAGAAAAAG
>CAXEKM010000567.1:0-5915 GCA_963996645.1 uncultured Marinoscillum sp. | reverse complement strand
GGTTTTTTGATGATGATTATAGTCATTGTGATTGAAAAAAGAGTTTTTGTAACTTGAAATGACTAGTTCAGTACAGGCTTTACTTGCACTATAGGGATCATATCCTCCAAGTGGATCTGTCTCCCGGTAGGGGTGATGCCACTCTTTGTTTTCATAAACCTTGTCGGTCGTAATCATTATACCAATGCAGGGTTTTTCAAGTTGTCGTATTCCATCGAGCACATTAGCTGTACCTATGGCATTTACTTCAAAAGTCTCAGCAGGAATTTCATAGGATAGACGTACCAGTGGTTGTGCTGCCAAATGAAAAACATAGTCAGGCTGGAAGCTAACAATTTCTTGTGTCAGTCTTTTTTTGTCTCTGATATCTGCAATTATTGAATCGCACAGAGATGAACCATTCAATTGATTGAATAGACCATCTTTTTCCATAGGTTCAAGCGAATAACCTTTTACTTGAGCTCCTAATTCTTTAAGCCAATAGAGCAGCCATGATCCCTTAAAGCCAGTATGGCCTGTTAGGAAAACGTTTTTATTTTTATAAGTGGTCTGAAGTAAATTAATTTGATCCTGGGTCATTTTTTGTAATTACAAAATATCTTTGTTATTTACTATGGATTTCTTGGAAAGAAATGTCCCATAAAGTTTAAATTATTAAATTTCTTTGTTGGAATCAGAACCTTAACAAGGTATTAAATTGTTTATTTTCCAAGTATAATTTAATTTACCATAGTTTCCATGGGGCTTTACCTGATTCCCATAGTTTATCAAGCTCTTGCTTGTCTCGTAAGGTGTCCATAGGCTTCCAAAAATCTTCATGTTTGAAGGCTTTCATCTGATTATTTTTGGCTAGTTGCTGCATTGGATCTTGCTCCCAAATTGTATCATCACCATCAATGTAGTCAATTACTTCGGGCTGGCATACAAAAAAACCTCCATTGATCCAAGATCCATCTCCTTTTGGTTTTTCAAGAAATGACGTAACACTTTGAGAGGATGGGTCAATATTCAATGCACCAAATCTGCCTGATGGCTGTACTGAAGTTACAGTCAAAAGTTTCCCATGCTCGTGATGAAACTTTACTAACTCATTAATATTGACATTTCCAACACCATCTCCATAGGTTAGAAGAAATGGTTCATCGCATATATACTCCCTTATTCTTTTAATTCTGCCTCCAGTCATGCTGTTTTGGCCTGTATCTATCAGGGATATTTTCCAAGGTTCAGCTTCCGATTTATGATATTCAAAAGTATTGGATTTCATGTCAATAGTGACGTCAGACTGATGGAGAAAGTAATTCGCAAAGTATTCTTTGATCACATAACCCTTATATCCAAGGCAGATCACAAATTCATTGAAGCCAAACTTAGAGTAGATTTTCATGATGTGCCAGATTATTGGTTTACCACCAATCTCCACCATTGGTTTAGGTTTGAGTGCTGTTTCTTCTGATAATCGGGTACCAAAACCGCCTGCAAGTATGACCACTTTCATTTTGAGAATTTCTTAACGTTTTAAAATTTTAGTCTTCGTAATAAGCGTTGTATTTTTTATGATCGTAGCCATCATAACTTGTTAATTTTTGATAGTCTACTCCATTATATACAATACCAATGTTGTTAATGAGCTTTTTTGACTGATTGTCTTTCAGGAAGTCTATTGCTTTTTTTGGTGTTAATTGATGGCGAATGACAAAAAGTGTAGTATCCGCGTATTTTGAAATTTCATAAGCATCAGATACAAGGCCAATAGGAGGGGTGTCTATTATGATATACGCGTAAGTATTTTGCAATTTAGCTATGAGATTATGAAATGATTTTCTCATAAACAATTCGTTAGGCAAAGGAGGAGTAGGGCCAGATAATATTATATCAAGGTTATCAAATTCGGTTTTAAGAATGAAATTGTCACTCTGTTCTGAACCATTGTTTATTAAGAGGTTGCTAATACCTTTTGAGTTGTCCAAGTTAAATGTGTCATAAATTTTTGGTCGTCTTAGGTCGAGACCTAGAAGGATTGTTTTGTGACCTGCCTGCGCCATCATTAAGGCTGTGTTCATTGCACAGAATGTCTTTCCATCCCCAGAGATGAATGAAGTAAACATGATGGTATGATTGGCCTTATTTTCAGGCATAAGATATTTCAGACTTGCCCTCATATTTCGGAAACTCTCAGCTGTTCTCGATTTGGGGTAATTGCCCATTATTAGTTCTTTTTCTTTATGACTAAGAGCTATAGATGATAGAATCGGTAAAGATAATTGCTTTTCTAGTTCGCTTGCGTCTTGTATGGTAGTTATAAAGAAATCTTTTAGTAAAAAGAAAGCAAAGGGTAGGAGGAGACTTAAAAAAAATGCAATTCCAAGATTTTTAATTCCTTTTGGTTTGGTTTGACCGTTTAGTATTGGTTCATCTAGAATTTCACTACTGGCTACAGTACTAGCCAAGATTATGCTAGCTTCAGCTTTCTTTTCTAATAGGTAGACATACAAGTTGTCATTGAGATTATATTGCCGTTGTATATTGATTAATTTTCTCTCACTGTTAGGTAATCGATCAAGCTCCATCTCTGCAGTTCTTATTTTTCGATTTAGATTAGTCTGAGCTATTTTGGTAGCATTGATCAGGTTGCTTATATTTTCTGTAATAATACCTTTTACTGAACTCATTTGAGATTTAATGCTTTGTACTTGAGGATTGACCTCAGACGCATATGAGTTAGATATTATCAGTTCATTCTTTAGCTCGTTATATTGGACAATCAAACTAGTGAGGGGAATGTCTGATATTCCAACAGTTGAAGGGCTTACCACTGTTTCGGTTTGAACAGGTTGATTTAAATAATCTTTTAGATAGTTATAATAATCAAGTTTAAGATCCAAGTCTTGTGCTTGCTTTTCAAGTTCTTGCAGCTGAGTGTAAAGAGCTTCACCTTCCTGACTAATATCAATAACATTATTTTGTTTGCGAAAATCTACCATTTCAGATTCGGCATCATTAAGCGCTGATTCAATTCCCGTGAGTTGTTTATTGATGAATTCAACAGTGCGTTTAGCTTTTTCATTTTTCAGCAGTAACTCACGATTAATATAAGTACCCATTAGTAGTGCTATGATGGCCTTAGATTTATCAGGGTTTGGAGATTCCATGCTGATCTGAACAATACTTGCTTCTTTATAGTGTTGGCTTACATTGATTTGTTTCCGTAATTTTTTAGATACGTTTAAAGGATTGTTAAATGAAACTTGAAATACGTCACCTTCCTTTATATTGTGTTGAGAATTAGATCCTAAGTATAAGTTGAAATCATCAGAAGAGTATTTTTGATTGAATTGTATTGTTGAATCAGTAATCTTACCAGACTTGATATGTTGATGGCTAATCTCGAGTTTGTTGTTGTCCCTAATCCAAATAGTTATTTTTTGGGGAGTAAGGTTATTTAGGTCTGATTTCCAATCCCACTTAAAAGGGATTTGATATCCATAGATTTCAGAGGACTTGAAGCGGCCTACCTTGAAAACACTAACAGCTAAATCAAGTGAATCTACTACCTGACGAGTTAATGAATGAGATCTTAAAACAGCAATTTCATTATCAATATTTACTGAGCCATTAAAGAAATCTAGCTCCTTAAGGATTTCATCAGAGGCGTTTTGCTTTGATTCTTTGATCAGTAGGGTTCCACTAACTGAATATTGCGGCGTAGTGTATCGGTTTAATAGATAAGCACCTACAAGGAATATAATTACAGAAAGAGCAAACCATTTCCAATTTTGAAATACTAAGAATAGGTAATGTTTAATATCAGAATCTCCTGACTCTTCCGTTAAAAACTGCTGTTGAAAATTTTCTTGATGCACAGTTAGTTAAAGTTGATTAGCGGTAATGATGATCAGTAAAGTGCTGGATACTATGGATAATATCGTGGTGAAGGTTTGTGAACCTGTAACTCCAACACCCCACTGTCTGACTTTAAGTGGCTCAGCATATAGTTGATCACCAGGCTGTATATAATAGTAGGGCGAGATGAGTAGTTCTTCATCGGTGAGATCTATAAGGTGCCTTTTAATTCCTTCTTTATGTTGACGAATCAATGTGAATTTTTTGCGATTAGCCAGGATGGTCAAATCGCCAGAATTGGCTATAGCTTCTAATATTGTAAGTCGAGATTGTAGAGCCGAATATCGTCCGGGTCTATTGAACTCCCCAAGAGTGGCATAGGGAATACCACCAAGTTTTACGGCAATATAAGGGGACTTAATGAATTTGGCTATTTCTGCGGAAATCAGCTTTTTACTCTCTTCAATAGTTAGGCCTTCTATATGTATAAACCCAACTAAGGGTAATTCGATATCTCCGTTTGCATTCAGTGCATACCCTTGAATATAGTTAAGGTTATTACCAGCTGTAGCAACTTGACCTAGATTAGCTCCATTAATAGTAGGAATAAAAATCTGCGCTAGCATGGGGTCACTTGACCTTACTTCCACATTGATTAAATCCCCTTTTTTAAGTTGGTATTGATTGTAGCTGGTTTTAACCAAAGAGTCAACGGGAAGAGGATTAATTTCATTAGTTTGAAGGTATACTACCTTTTTATTGGGAATGCAGGATTGCCCCAACGTTCCCAGTAGGACGATGCTCCAAAGAGCAAGTTTAATTCTCATAGTAACTTTATCGGCGAACGTTTACTAGGTGAATAGTAGTTAGAAAGGTCTATTACCTTCTTCTTGGTTTATTACTTCTAAAGAGTCTCTTGAACAATCCTCCTCTTTTATACCTTTTGGAATGATATGTTCTTCTTCTGCCATAAGAACTTCTACTATGGCTAGAGATACTATTTAGAGGAAAAGCAACAGTTAAAAATGCCTTTGGTCCGTTTATGGATACTGTTTCAGCACTTTCGCTTCCGTTAGATAGAACAAACCCCTGGGAATATGAACCAAACACATACTGCCCTTCTAGTCCTAATTTTACAGGGCCTACTGGGAATTGTACACCCAAGAGCGCATGATAGGTCAATGTGGCACCGACATTATTTTGGTTACCTCCGGTGGGAGTACTGTACTTGATGAATAACAAATCGTATCCACCACCACCACCGATATAGAAATTCGGTGTGAAAGCATTTCTCGAAAATTTCTGTGATCCCGTTCCTCCTACACCGTAGTTTATCAATAATTCGGCGTTAAAAGGCATAATCCCTATAGACGTTTCTTCAGCCCATTCACTGGTTACTTGCTGAGTGCCATTGATGAAATTATACCCAACTCCCAAGCGCATTCCGATGATAGAATTCAGGGAAATATTCCCGTAGAACTGACTGGACAATCCTTGATTGAATTCATATCCTGTTCGGTCGTTGTAATAGTCCAAAGAGGGCCAAAAGGCTCCCAGGCCTACACCAAATTCGCTCAAAGATGGACCTCTGCTGTACCTGCTTTGACTAAAAGTTGTAATAGAGGTAAATACGCAAGCTATAAGAATAATTTTTTTCATAGTTGTTTGGCTCATCAGCGGGTTAATAATCATCCTCCAGAATCGTGACATTCGGTACTGGTATAAGTTACAGAATAACAGTTTGTACACAATGGAATATTGTTGCGACTTTCAATAAGTCCACCAGACAACGACTCAAGTCTGTAGTTGAAGGCAAATGCAGCAGCACGCCCATTTAAGAAGAAATATTGGATTGGTTCTTTGATCACCGTTCCATTGATCGTAACCGTTTGTAAACCAGTGGGAATTTGTAAAATATTGGCAAGGATAGGTCCATACGATCCCGTGAAAGTAAAGGACTCATCCAGTCCTTCGCTACAAACGCTGGTAAAAGTTCGAGTTGGTGTACTACTTGTTATTTGAAGTCTAGTGCCAAGAATGATTGTCCAGGTAGAGAAGTGATCGATCTGGGT
>CAXEKM010000566.1:0-5075 GCA_963996645.1 uncultured Marinoscillum sp. | reverse complement strand
TGAATGCAGCAACAAAACACCACGAAACAGACGCACCATTTCAGACATTTGGGTCGACAAAATGGACATATTGGTCTTATTTCATGAATTTCTATGGTTTTGCTTAGTTAGATTTGGCAGCATGAACCCATCAGCTATTATCAAATTCACGTTAGTGAGTTTATTTAGTACTTGTTCTCTACTGGCTAAAGCACAACCTGACATAGAGGAACTAGACAGACTTTTCAACAAAGCAGCAGAGTATTCTTTTGCCGGAAAACTGGACTCAGCCTTGTTGCTTGCCAATCAGTTTGTGGAAGATATCCCTGAGGACCATTACCTCGCATTAAACACCTATATTCTTATCGGATATTGTAACAATCACGCCGGTTACTATGATGATGCACTCAAGGCATTAAGAAAAGCCAGAGACATTGGATGGAACATTAAATCCGGAGCATACCTCAATGCAATTAATCACTTAGGCAACGTCCATCAGAATCTAGGTAGTACAGACTCAGCCATTTACTACTTCAATATCATACTCACCAAATATCCTAATAAGAAAAATTACGTACGGATGGCATTGAGTAATGTAGCCATCGTTTATGCAGACCTGGGTCAAACAGAAAAGGCGTTGGAGTATGACCTGCAATCGCTGCAACTTGAGTTGGAAATGGGGCTTCCTCAGGATGTAATTGCCAGCTATCACAATATCGCTTACGATTATTTTGAACTTGGCGATTATGATTCTGCCACCTGGTACAATCATATGGCCAAATCCACTTATGATACTGCCGATCGTGCCGCTGCTCTTCCTGAGTTTCAGGAGAGGTATCTAGATATGAGAAGTCTCGAAATAGAGATTTTACAAGCGAAACAACAATATGAAAAAGCGCTTGATCTAGCTCTCCAATTTGGCAAAGAAAAAGACTCCATTTTGAAACAAGATAAGGTTGCTCTAGCAAAAGAACTTGAAGCGAAGTATCAAAACGAGAAGAAAACGAAAGAGAATCAGAACCTTCAGTCTGATTTAAAGCAAACTCAATTAATTACCGTTTTGATTGTACTCTTCCTACTAGTGAGTTTTGGATTCATATTTCTGTTATACAAACAACGTAAAACGCTACGCATTCAAAAAGTGGAACTGGAGCTAACCAAAGACGAACTGGCTGAAAACATTAAGCTTAAAACAGAATTCTTTGCCAACGTGAGTCATGACCTTCGTACCCCTTTAACCATCATTGGAGGATATCTAACAAGACTAAGACTAAGCAATCCCAAGAACACCGAATTAGTTAACAAAATTGCCACTCAAACGGATCAGGTGAATTACATGATCTCTGATTTACTGGACTTATCAAAACAGGAAAACAATCCCCTACCTCCACCAAAACAAGACATCAACATCGTTAGTCTGCTTAGAAAATTAGTAGCCGCACAAGACTCAGCGGCGGAGTTCAAGAATGTTTCAATCCAATTGACGATAGATGAAATTTCATATACCATTTTGGCGAATGCACATGAGATTTCAAAAGCTATCAATAATCTCCTGTCAAACGCCATCAAATTTGCACCACCTCACAGTGCGATTTCAGTTATTGGCAATAAGGAAGATGATCAATTCGCCATTAGCATCACAGATCAGGGACCAGGAATACCTGAATCAGATCAGCAGCGTATATTCGATCGGTTTTACCAGGCCTCCAATAACACTAAGAATGAAGGTTCTGGACTTGGCCTGGCAATTGTTAAAGGAATTGTGGATCGACATGATGGTCAAATAAGTGTCGTATCTAACGAAAATGCTGGGACTACCTTTCAGATTACATTCCAGATTACAGGAGTGAGTAAGGATGATGACATGCTTGATGCAATCATTTCAGAACCTGTAGAAATCGCTTCTAATAACACACTATTGATTGTGGAAGACAACCTGGAGATGCAATCCTTCATTAAAGAATCTCTTCCCAACAATGTAAGAATTGAAATTGCAGAGAATGGTCAGGAAGCATTAATATTTATCAAGAAGCACAAACCTGATTTAATCATTACTGATTTAATGATGCCAGAGATGAATGGTTTTGAACTGGTAGATGTGTTAAAAAAATCAGATGAGCTGAGATGGATTCCGATAGTCGTACTCTCAGCAAGACATGATGAAGCTGGTAAGCTTAATTTACTTAATCTAGGAATTGATGACTACATCACCAAGCCGTTTACTCCAGATGAATTAAAAGCCCGGGTGAGCAATCTCCTGATGAATGAGAAAAGTAGACGTGAAATATTGAAAGAAGAGAAAGCAAATGATCATTCTAAGGAATTGTCTTCTCAAGATTTTGCACTCCTGGAAAAGCTGAAAGACGCAGTATTGAAAAACCTGGATAATCGAGAATTTTCTAACCAGAACCTAGCTGATTTGGCAGCATTGAGTGAACGTCAAACCAATAGAAAACTGATTGCCATGACTGGTTTGTCTATCGGAAAATTCATAAGAGAAATAAAGCTTTTACATGCACGAGACCTTTTACTGAAACAAGAAGTCAACAAGGTTTCCGAACTAGCCTACCGTTTAGGATTTGAATCAGGAAGTTATTTCTCCAAACTTTATTTTGAGCGATTTGGAAAACGTCCAACGGACTATCTACCATAAGAAAAGCCATCATGACACTTTAATCATGATGGCTTTCAAATCCTTGTTTAATTCTTTTACTGAATGGTCAAATCTCCAGGCATTCTCGCCTGAATTCCATTCATTCGTTCGAGTGACTTAACTTTTTCAAGATAAGGAGCGAATACATCTGTTTCACTTGCAAATACTTTGACTTTAGCATCACTAAAGTCTTCTAATAATTGCTCCACAAATGACTTTTGCTCTGGGTAATATCTAATTTCATAATCATCTGAAATCCCTGCTTTGTCCGCAGCTATCGAAACTGCTGTTTCATATGAACCTAAGACATCTACTAATCCTCTGTCATAAGCCTGTGATCCACTCCAAACTCTACCTCCTGCATATTTCTTTAATTCATCTACAGCCATATTTCTTCCTTCCGCTGCTTTAGTAGTAAATGTCTTGTAGCCATCTTCAACCTGACCTTGAATAATCTCTTTCTCGTATTCTGTCAAAGGACGGGAGATCGTCATGATATCAGAAAACTCGCCGGTATTCACAGACTCATTGGTAATACCTAATTTGTTTTCCAGGAAGCTACCAATATTAAACATCATACCAAAAATTCCGATTGATCCAGTGATAGTGTTTGGTTGTGCCACAATTGTATCACAAGGCATAGAGATGAAATACCCTCCCGATGCAGCTACGTCAGACATAGAAGCAATGATTGGTTTCACACCTTTCGTCAACATAATCTCTCTCCAAATGATATCCGAAGCAGTTAAGCTTCCACCAGGAGAATTTACTCTTAAAACGATCGCTTTCACAGCGTCATTTTCACGTGCTTTTCTTATTTCCTTAGCAAACTGATCTCCACCAATGGCATCATTTGCCGAGCCCATCACAATATCTCCATTGGCCACAATCACCGCAACTTTGTTAGAAGAATAATTAGATGAAATAGTTTTCATATACTTAGAATACTTCATCAACGTCAAATTCTTACTTTCCGCAATGCCCACTTCCCTCTTCAAAAGGCTAACCATTTCGTCTTCATAAGCTACTTTTGATACCAAGCCCAAACTAGCCGCATCTTCAGGAAACCTCACTTTCATTTGATCCGAAATTCCCCTTAATGCCTCAACCGGAATCCCTCTTACTTCTGATACATTACTCAAATAGGTATTGTGTACTGAAGTGATCAACTCAGACAATTGAAGACGATTCTCTTCACTCATGGATTTTCTCACGAATGGCTCGATATAGCTTTTGAACTCTCCTACTCTGAATATCTGTGGTTCTATATCTAGCTTATCAAATAAGCCTTTGAAGAAAGTCACTCCAGCTGTCAAACCATTAAATTCTAAAGAACCTTCAGGATTTAAGTAAATCGAATCCGCTGTAGATACTAAATAGTAATCACCTTCACTCAAATAGGTTCCATACGCATGTACGAATTTCCCTGAAGCCTTAAAATCCAATAGGGCATCACGAATTTCTTGCAAAGACGAATACCCTGCCTGAAGAAACTGTGGCTCCAGATATATCCCTTTCACATTATCATCATTCTTGGCAACTTCTATCGAATGAATCAAGTCTAGTAAGCTGATTGTTTTAGGGCCACCACCAAAAGTCTCCTGAAAAGGATCATCTAAAGCTTTTTCTACTACGACACCATTGAGATTCAAATGAAGAACAGTGTTTGCTTTCACAATTGGAACATCATCAGTACTTGCTGCTGCCCCAATAATTCCTACAAGTACGAATAAACCTAGAAGAGAAAAGATGAATAATCCGACCAGAACGGCCAATAGATTACGAAGAAATGCCATGTGTTGTCTTTAAATAGTATTTAGTTTTACAAATCTAACGATACCGTCTATTTAAGACGGTTGATCTTGACAAATGTTTGATCGCTTTTGATGAAAGGAATTTATCTATTACTAGGAACCAATTTGGGTGAACGGCTGGAAAATTTAAAACGTGCCTCCGAGATCCTTGAAACATTTAGCATGACAATAGTAGATTATTCGTCTGTCTATGAGTCTGCACCATGGGGAAAAGAAGATCAACCATGGTTTTTAAACATGGTCCTGAGAGTAGACACCTTGATTTCTGCTGACAAATTACTGGATGCCTGTCTGGAAACGGAAAGACGGATGGGGAGAATACGGGAAGAAAAATGGGGTGAACGCATTATAGATGTGGATATTCTTTATACTGAAAATGAAGTTATTCAAGAAAAGAATCTCATTGTGCCACACCCTGGTATTGCAGATCGAAAATTCACATTAATGCCACTAGCAGAAATCGCTCCTAATGAGGTTCACCCGACCATTGGCAAAACCAATACCGAACTGCTTGAGGAATGTAAGGATCCTCTAGAGTGTATAATTTCGGAGTATGAGTTAATTCTATGAGTTTAGCTGACGTCCTGATTCTTATTAGTGTTGGATTTGTAACAGGTGTAATTAACAGA
>CAXEKM010000565.1:0-7357 GCA_963996645.1 uncultured Marinoscillum sp. | reverse complement strand
CAAAGCAGCACACATCTTATCCGTACTACACACCGCTGTTACATTTGCTTCGAATGCCTTAGCAATCTGAATAGCAAAACCACCTACTCCTCCGGATGCACCGTTGATTAGTACTTCCTGATCTTCCTTAATTTGTCCTTTATCTCGAAGACCTTGCAAAGCGGTAACTGCTGCCATTGGTAATGCTGCAGTTTGCTCATAGGTGAGATTGGAAGGTTTTTTAGCCAGTCTATCTTCTGTGGTGAGCGCATACTCTGCAAACGCACCGAATCCTGTCCCGGACAAGTCTCCATACACTTCATCCCCTATTTTGAATTGTGTCACTTTATGACCAACACGCTCAACTACTCCCACTACATCGGCTCCGAGCACCTTATTTTTGGGCTTGGTCAATCCTGCCATCATTCGAACAGGAAAAGGATCACCTGTTAATAAATGCCAGTCTGCTTTGTTGACAGAAGCTGCCAATACTTTAATAAGCACCTGATCTGAAGCAGGCTCAGGACGAGGCAGTTCTTTCATTTCCAAAATATCTGGAAATCCATATTTTTCATAGACTACTGCTTTCATACCGGTTGATGTTTTATATTTTCAATAAAACTCTTTCTTGCCCCTTTAATGACTAAGAAAAGTGCCAATTCCACCTCTCCCAATGCTGCAGACAAGCCTACAACCCAGGCAAGCCACTGCTCATTTCCTGGATATAAAAAATCTCCGAAGGTTTCCATCAGGTAGCCTAATGCTGCCACTATCATGAACCAACCAAAAAAACGAGGTATCATCTCAGAGCGAATCAATAACACACCAAGCAATGCACAATGAATACCGAAAAAACCACCTGCAATCAAGTAGCCATAACGATGGGCATCCATGAACCAAAGGCTTAAGGTTTGCAGCTGGCTAAAATCAAATACGGTAACAACATCAGCGCTTCCAAGTATCTGAAAAGCCATGTAATGATTTAAAAGGTTTAACGCTCCAATAGCGGGATGAGCCAATAATCGCAAGGAAGAAGACGCCAAAGCCAGCGTCTTGCCAAAGGGTTTCAATAGCTTATAAAACATGACCGAAATGACAGCATCCAGAATGAATGCTATCAAATCAGCCACCAACCCTAACCGAAATAGTCCTTCATTTTCGAGAATATTGGTTGCAGTAGCGACCGCATCGCCTGGCAAATACAGGTTAGCTCGAACATAACCCTGGCTGAATCCAGCACAAACAATCACTGCCAGGTACATCACCCCAGTCAGTCGAGCTTCATTCGCAATAGATTTCATAGTCTTTTATTTTGAGTATTAATGATTTGACAAATTATTAGCTTCTTCGGCCGTGAGCTTTTTTCCTCCACCTGTCACGGCCGACACGTTGAAAAAACCCGCGACAGCAGTATTAGAGTTTGGGTCCACACTGTGAATATTGGTAGAGACATTAGCTAGTGGAACTGCAAACAATTCTGAGAAACCACCAGGTCGATCTGTCTGAGTCTTGACGGCAGACAGGTAATCATATGCAGCAGGATCTATGGAATGAATCTCCACATAAACCGAATCTCCGATATCATAGGGTGGTAAGTAATAGTTCGCTCGATCTTCACGCTCTACTAATGGGTTGATATAATCTCTGCGAATGGTTTTATGAAACACTACTCCATCAACTTCTTGTCCAGCCCCAAACCCAGCATCATAGGCAATATTGATTTCGGATGGTTTATTTAACAGGATTCCATTCTTCCAGGCTTTGATCCAATAAGTATCTCCAGCACCCAACAAATCTTGAGCGTAAAACTCTGCGGAGAAATACTCACTCAGAATGTTGTAATCCTCAGGATTGTAACTAAAAACGACCGAATCAACTGGAGGAACTGCTCCTAGATGGGCTCTGGCCTCAAAGTGTTCTCCTTCCACCTGCACAGTCAGTAAATAATCATGACCAATCTCTCCAAAAACCGAATCATTGGGAAAGACATACCCTTTATCTAACTCTTGGAAGATATATTGCTTATTAGATGTTAGATCTTTAATCATCACTTCAGCACCAGAGATCATTTCAGGTTCTGTCTGATCAAAATACCCTTGAGATTTTGTAATGTGAATGAACTGATCTGATTGATCATGTTGTAACCAGGCATCCACTATGATGATTTCAGCAGGAGCATCTAGTTCAGGGTAAATGGTGCTTTCACAGGCCATTAGGCACACCAATAGTGTTAAATGAATGAACTTTTTCATTTGCTTAGTATTTAAAATGTGACTTTCGTAATGATTAGAATTTGAAATTGTAGCTAATGGCTGGAATCAAGGTTCCTAACATGGACATTTGCTTCGCTGTGGTCTCCACATTGGTTGTTCCTTGCCGATCTGTCCCTTGTGAAAAGTAGATGCTAAATGGATTTTCTCTAGCGTATACATTGTAAATGGATACCACCAGCTGATCATTGATTGACTTCTTTTTATTGGGTTTTCCCAATTGTTTGATGGTTACAGAAAGATCCAATCGGTGATAATCAGGAGCTCGGAAGTTATTTCTACTTCCTCCTTTGATGTATGGGATCACATAACCATTGACAGTCATTCGATCCGTAGGGAATGTCGCTGGTGTACCGGACATGAAACTGAAGTTGGTTGACAAGGAATACTTATCTGAAAAGTCATAAAATACAGCAACTTTCAAATTATGCCGTTGATCAAAACTGGTTGCATACCACTTTCCACTGCGGCTGACTAAATCGGATCCGTAATTGATCCCATCTACTTTAATCTCTGATTTACCGAGCGTATAACTTACCCATCCGGTCAATCGACCTGTATTCTTACGAAGATAAAATTCCAATCCCAAGCTTCTACCTATTCCTGACAGTAACTGTGCATCCAGGTATTCATTGACAAACAAATCTGCTCCATCAATGTAATCCACCTGGTTGCTCGTCCATTTGAAATACCCTTCTAAAGACGCTTCCCAGGCAATTCCATCTATATTCTTGAAATAGCCTAGTGCGACTTGTTGTCCTTTCTGAGGGAGCACGTTGTTGTTACTCGGATACCAAATATCAGTTGGAGTAGATACATTGGTGTTGGATATCTGATGCAAGTATTGAATGGTCCGATTATAGCTAGCCTTTACCGATGAACTGGTATTCAATTGATATTTGACAATGAAGCGTGGTTCTATATTATTGGTATAATCACTCGCTTTTCCATCTACCACTTTTTGTATTTCTAACAATGGTTTTTCTATACCCGTCAGTGTATCGCCGTAATGATATCGATATCCACCAAGACGCATGAAATGACTCCATCTCATCCCATATTCTACCGATAGTTTAGAACCAAAATCCTGAGAATTAGATGC
Organism: uncultured Marinoscillum sp.; assembly: GCA_963996645.1. GTDB lineage: Bacteria > Bacteroidota > Bacteroidia > Cytophagales > Cyclobacteriaceae > Marinoscillum. Next base: position 4,006 of record CAXEKM010000565.1, on the reverse strand, counting down.
GTAAACAGATGCTTCAAGAGCCCGTTTCTCACCTAAATCAATCTCCGTAGTAACACCGCCATTGACTACTTCTGCCACTGCCGGTTCAAAACCATACAAGATTGCTTCGCCCCCAAAAGTCAATTCATTCGTTGGATTGATACTCCAGGCATATTCCGGTTTGAAGTTAAAAGTCTCAATACTGGATTTCCAATCAAAACTATCTCGTGAATCACCAAAGCTAAATCCGTAATCATATAAGCTGTAGTACAAACTATAGTTACTGAACAGGTTCTGACTTATCAGGTTATTCCATCGAAGGGTAGCTGTTCTATTTCCCCAATCAAAGCCTGTTGTCTCTCCAAAATCAAAGACATCACGCCCCCAATAACCTGAAGCAAATACCCGGTTCCTTTCATTGATATTGAGATTGACCTTTGCGGTGAGGTCATAGAAGTATAACCCACCATCTTCCAGCATATCAGTTAAAGCCTTTGCAAACACATCCGCATACGAGCGTCTTGCAGCCAGGATGAAAGAAGCCTTATCCTTTTTCAATGGTCCCTCCACAGATAAGCGACTGAAAACCGTACCAATACCACCATTCACTTCATACCGTTTGTTGTTTCCCTCTTTCATGCGGATATCAAGAACAGAGGATAGTCGACCACCATATTTAGCAGGAATACCTCCTTTGTAAAGCTTTACATCCTTTACTGCATCTGGATTGAAAACAGAGAAAAAGCCAAACATGTGAGAAGACTGATATACAGGTGCTTCATCCAGTAAAACCAGATTTTGACCTACAGTACCTCCTCTCACATTAAAGCCAGGAGCTCCTTCTCCTACGGAAGTGACACCAGGCAGCATTTGTATACTCTTGATCACATCCACTTCACCTGCAAAAGCAGGCATACTTTTGATCGATTGAATATCCAAAGAGACCGTACTCATTTCCGTGGTTGATACATTAGCATCTTCTGCCTTACTAGATACCACAACCGCTTCCAGTTGCTCACTGATCATACTGAGTTCCATATCTAACTGGCTATTAGATTGTAAATCAACAGAATGATGTTTGGTTTCATATCCAACATACCGATAGGAAATGCTGTATTCACCTTTGGGTAAGGTAATGGCATAATATCCATACACGTTGGTAATGGTACCGTTAGAGATTTCATTGACATAGACTGTAGCGCCGATCAAAGCTTCTCCGTTGCTTTCGTCCCGCACATAGCCACCGATGGTGACTTGCTCCTGGGCAGTCAGCCTCACTATTGAGAGAAAGAGACTGAAGGTTAAGACCAATTTGTTTTGAGCTTTCATTTTACTTTCTTGTTTTTAATGAGATGTAAAATTGAATGATGACCAAATCGAATACTTGACCCAATGTGCCAATCGCTTGACATTTGAGGCCAGATGATCCGTTTTTAGACCAATTCAAACAATTCACGAATGGATTTTCTAATTTTTGGTCTCTTTTGAGCATCGTCAGCCGCAGATCGATATCCTACAGGTGCAATGACGGCAGCATGTAGCCCCATTTCAGAAAGTCCTAATATCCGATCATACGCCAGATTATCAAATCCTTCCATTGGGCAGGCATCTATCTTACGTTCTGCACATGCCAACAAAAGATTACTGAGAGCTAAATAGGTTTGCTTTTCAGCCCACACATTTCGATTATCAACAGACTTGGCATCAATGCTGGACTTAATGAATTGACCATACTTTTCTAGTGCTAGTTGATCAGCGCCAGCATTAATAACTCGTTGGATATACTCATCCACGTGATATTCGAAATTGTTGATGTAATTACAGAATATAAACAAGTGTGATGCATCGGTAATCTGTGGTTGATCCCAGGATGCTTTTCGTAATTCTTGCCGGATTTCCTGATTCTCAACAATGAGAACCTTGTACAATTGCAAGCCATATGAAGATACCGCCAACCGAACAGCTTCTTTGAGGTAAGCCAGATCAGTGGCACCAATTTTCAAGGCAGGATGAAACATTTTAGTCGCATAGCGCCAATTCAAATGATCTATTAAATTCATGTTGATTGATTTATTTTTTTGTAAAAGTTTTGATGAGGAAATCTTCACGAAATCCTAGTTTGTGGTAAAGCCCAAGACCCATTGCTGAAGCTTGTAAAAAGGCATAGTCAGATTCACCTGCTCTTGCCATTAACAGTAGCTCATTCATGATGCTTTCTGCCCATCCCTGTTTTCGGTATTCTGGTATCACACCGATTGCATGGATGCCGAATTGACCATTGTGATCCTTGAAAAGAATTCCTGTGCCAAAAGATTGCCCGTTTGTTTCGGCAATGAAATACTGAACGTGATCCAGCGTACTCACCACTGTTTTGGGGTGGATATCGTATCCAAAAGACTCAAAAAACAACTGACACCAACGGATAACTTGATGATTTTCAAATACTGGAGTAAGCTCTATATGGTTTGCTTCGTATTGGAAAGAATCCAAAGTAATGGACATGCCAACTAGTGTATGTTTAATTGAAAACCCATTAGCTAATAAGTCCTTTTCAATGACTTCAAGAAAAGGATCCCAAACACTGACACTTAAATAATCCATGTTCCAGCGACTTTGAATCTTTTGAAGCAATGCCATTGTTGGCATGCGCTGAAACCACAGCTTATTGGGCCATTGAGACTCAGAAACCACATTTATTTTAAAGGCTGACTCCTGGTAAAAATCACCACTCATCTCTCCTCCTAACCTCCACAAAGAGGTCATATTTTGAATATTTCTATCAATAAGACTCATCATTAGGACTTGATTAATAAAACACCCGAAACCATGATGACAAACCCAATGACCTTTCTACTGGTGATTGGTTCTACAGGAAGCCCAAACCACCCCTGATGACCTGCTATTGCAGCAAAAACAATCTGCCCAGTGAGCCCAAATGTCACGGCTGTAGAAATCCCCACTCTAGGAATGACATAATAAAAAAGAGATACAGACATAAAGCTGATGAGGCCTCCAGTAAACCATAAGTAGGTTGGCACTTCCTTCAACTGTTGCACCTGTGGGTATTGACGAACGGTGAGCAATACTGCAAGAACCGAATAAAAAGCTCCTGTTATTTTTGCCACTGATGTTGCGAAAAGAGGATTATTCAAAAGAGTTCCAAGATGGGCACTCAAACTCCCCTGAACCACCACTAGTATACCCACAGCAACGGCTAGAGTCATTAATAATAGCAAATTCATCAGCTATTTAGTTGGTACTACTGGAATGGCAATTGGGCGCATTGGAGAACCACTTGCTCCGGTTAATTTCAATGAAGCTGCTATAAATGCAAATTCATATACTTCATCATCAGAAAGGCTTTCCAGGTCCATCTGTTCGATGAACATTACGCCCTTCTCAGCAAGAAGATACGTATGTACAGGAACCCAATTGTCAGCACGCTCGGGAGGAAATGCTTCTAAACTAAGGTTATCTGCACCTAGCAACATGACCTGCTGCTCCTCAACCAACCATTTTACAGCTTCCAGGCTAATACCTGGATAATTGTCAAGATAATGATTCGCTTCATTGTAATGCTGAGCCTGCCCTGTCCGTATCAGAACAACATCTCCAGACGCCAGTTTCACATGCTGATCTCTCAGAGCCTCCTTCAAATCCTGGGAGGTGATACGGTAGTTTGCTGGCAACTGACCTTTGACTTTTTTGATATCAATCAATACTCCCCTCGATACAATTGGAGGAATCACTTCTGAACCTGTTTTCTTCCACCCTTTGTCTCCAAGATATTTTTCTGGTGTAAATCCATTCCAGATTTTACCATTTAAACCGAAGTGATTAAGCGCATCAATATGGGTACCCATATGGGTATACATCGAAATGGCGTCGCCTGTATAACTCACCTTTTGGTTCATATCAGAGCCCAAACCATTTGGGTTGTCAAGGACAGTTCCATGTGGTGTATGCGTTAACCAATATTGATATCCAGGATCACCTAAAACGTGAAAGCTTGGCATCCCAACGAAAT
>CAXEKM010000564.1:0-9322 GCA_963996645.1 uncultured Marinoscillum sp. | reverse complement strand
TTGCTTTAAAGAATTCTAATTCACTCTCCTCAGCACCAAGTTCCTTCAATTTAGCTTTAACTAATTCAGCATATCCGTTAAGACTTTCTTTCAATACTACGCCATTACCTTCTCCGCCTTCTTCTTCAGGCATCATGTAGTGGCCTACTTTATCGTAATCAGTCTTACCTTTCAAATGCTTAGCATCTCCTGTATATTCTGGAGCATGACCTTCCTCATACCCACCAGTAAGATCTACAAGAGTACCTTTAAGTGTCGTAAGTTCTTTCAAAACTTTAGCTGCCTCGGCGCGGATTTCTTGAGCCGCCTCAACAACTTTCACATCTGCAGCACGATTACCAGTGTCGTCAACAGTTTTCACGATATTCTCAAGAACTTGAGTATTTCGCTTTTCTGTTTCTCCATTGGCTCTTACAAGTGAGTCATCTAAGAACACGAACTTATCAATAACGGTAGTAGATACGTTTAGTGCTAACAAGGCTGTTAGTACCAAGTACATCATACCGATCAATTTCTGCCGTGGTGTTTCCTTTCCTCCAGCCATATTAGTTTCTTTTTAGGGTGTTAGATTAGAAAATTAACCTTGTTTCATAGCGCTCAACATATTGCCATATACTTTGTTTAAAGAGGCAATATTTGTTGTAAGCTGATTTAGTTCCGCTTGGAAAGCCGTTGTTTCTTTTCCAGCATCACCCATGCTTTCTAGAGCTTGAGTTAAGTTAGAATAAAACTTATTCATAGACTTAACATGTCCTTGAGCATCTTTCAATTCCATTTCATAAACAGCGTTCAATGCACCAAGACTCTTAGTTACATTCTGAACTTGAGTGTGATACTCCTTAGTATCGTTAGCTGCTGCAGTCATTGTCTTCATACCTTCGATAGAAGTAGCATATGACTTGTTCATCTCAACTAATGTACCTGAAGCAGTTTTCACATTCTTCGCGTACTCGTTGGTAGCAAGAGCAGCATCACCCAAAGACGCCATTTTTTGAGCTGAGTCAGACAGATTTTTCATTCCATCACCTAAACTCTTAATTAATTCCGGACCAACCTTAGCATCAGCTAACATTTTATCCATGCTTGCAGAAACACCTGTAGCGTTGCTACCAGTAGTTACTTTTCTAGGAGCCGCAACCGGTCCATCATAATCATCTGCTAATTCTGGATATACTTTTGACCAATCAATTTCTTTGTGCTTAGGCTCGAATGAACTAAGGAAGAAAATGACAGCCTCAGTAGTCAGACCAATAACCAACATCGCTGTTGCTCCTGGCCAGTGTGATATTTTAAACATCGCTCCTACAATAACGATGGCAGCTCCAATACCGTAGATTTTTGGCATTATCGTGCTAAAGAGAAGCTCCTGAAATCCGCCTTTTTTGCTCATTTTTCTATAAAATTTAGGTTAGTTTATCTTAAAATTCGTATCCTGATGATCTACCAAGATAAGTCATTGCACATCTAAATCCTACTGAAGATCTAGCTGAGTCTCTATGATCATATGTTCTGGTGCCTGTTTCAAGGTAATAGGCGATATCTTTCCACGAACCACCACGAACAATTTTGTAATCAATTCTTTCATCAAAATATGTTGGGTTCAAATCCCAAACAAGTGGCATAGCAGAAGGATTGTATGCATCCTCACACCACTCAGCTACGTTTCCAGACATATCAAATAGTCCGTAATCGTTAGAGAAATAAGTAGCAACTGGAGAAGTGTATGCAAAACCATCATCAAAATAGTTTCCTCTACCTGGTTTGAAGTTAGCTAACAAACATCCTCTCTGATTTCTCACATAAGGGTTACCCCAAGGATATTTAGCCATATCTCTACCACCTCTTGCAGCGTATTCCCATTCTGCTTCAGATGGCAATCTGAAGTTTGGCATAATTGGAAGACCTACACTCTGACGATATTCGTTTAAGTGTTGAGTTCTCCAAGTACAGAAATACTGTGCAGCATTCCAATCAACTCCAACTACAGGATACTCATCAAACGCTGGATGTGACCAATAGTAAGTTACCATTGGGTCACCCATGTGGTGAGTGAAATCCTCCATCCATACCATTGTATCTGGCATTAGATCAGCTATTGCATAACCTGCTGGAAGGTCTACTTCAGACCCTTCGGTAATAGCTTGAGTAAATTGTCTGTATTCATTGTTAGTGATCTCGGTTTCATCCATAAAGAATGCACCGATCGTAACCTGTTTATTCAGGTTAATCTGTGTAGCAGCTACATCTTCGTCTGCCTGACCCATGTGGAACGTACCTGCTGGTACCGCCACCATACCGTATGGACGGGTCATCTCCCAACCTTCTCGATCCGGAACTCCAACGAGCTCACCGTTATCAGAAGATCCTCCACCAAAAAGTCCGCAACTTTGAGATAAAAATCCCAGTGCAAGAAGGCTTAAAGTGGAAAACTTTAAAACACGCATATTATTCATAACACCTTATTTGAACTTGCAAGTATGTAAAATAAACAAACTTTATCAAAAAATATTGTCACTTCCTAAGCCTAAATATATAACCTTCTCTGAATTCCGCACAAATTTTATCTTCAAAATACCCCTTTTTGTGGATGAATTGTCGATAAACTATTCCTAAAAACTAAACCTAGGAGTTTTTACTTTCTTTCTGCCACCGAATATCAGGTCAGGTAAATCATATCTAACGAAGATTTCATGGGATGTAACAGCCTTTGCTTCTTGCCCCACGAATACATAGTCAAAAGAGTAACCTACTTTCAATTCCTTATTTTGCAATAACGAGTATCCTAAATAAAGAATACTTGATTCTTGTCGACGGTAAGATAATCCCGTCCAAATTCTTTCACCTATTGATACGATCGCCCCAACATCATAGGTATATGTACTCAGATTGGTTCTCACCAACACGGTTGGAGAAATACTTAGCTGAGAATTAACTACGAAACGATGACCAGCATGCACAGCGTAAGTCATTTCCACCTTATTTTCGAGTTCTGTTTGTCCAAAATCAAATCCAGGTTCAGTGATGTTTTGAACAGCAGCACCAACAAACAACCCATTATTTCCTTTATAGATTAATCCCGCATTCAAATTAAACATTATTTGGGATTGTCTACCTCCTCTATTCAGTGGGTCACTTGGATCATTGAATCTTAATTCATCAAATCGCATGGTTTGTGAAAATAACATTGGAGACACACCTACACCCAAGCTTCCCGACCTCATGCTTAAGGAATAAGTCAACGGTAAACTCAATTGCATATTAGTCAATGGACCGAGATTGTCATTTACTACATTGAGACCTACAGATGATAATGGGAAATTTTTAATAGGAACAACGGAGGTTAACATTTGAGTGCTTGGAGCTCCACCGGATCCGTCAAATGATGTGTTATATCCCAGCCACTGGGTTTTATGCTGAAAAGCAACAAAGGCTTGTGACTCGTTAGAACCCCAGGCGGGATTGAAATAGGTAGGATTAAACATGTAATGACCAAAAAAAGGAGTATTCTGTGCCTGTGCACTGAACACTCCTGTTAATATCATTATGCTAATCACAATTCTTTTCATAAAGGCCACTTTATTAAAAACCGCTTCTAACAAAAATACCCTTATTACTTGGTGATTGTTATAAGTTATTCGCTTTTTTAATATAAAGTTCTAATGCACCTGTCATTGAAGGAGCATTAGGAAGTGGAGCCTGGATATCCAAAATCAATCCGGCATCCTTAACAGCTTTGGCCGTAGTAGGTCCAAAAGCAGCTATTCTTGTTTTGTTTTGCTTGAAATCAGGGAAATTATCAAATAATGACTTGATACCTGATGGGCTAAAAAACGCTAGAATATCGTAATATACATTCTCAAGATCTGACAAGTCAGAGGCAACTGTTCTGTATATAATTAGTTCAGACCAGGTATATCCATTCTTGTCTAAGAATTCTGGAATATCGTCTTTTCTAATATCAGAACAAGGGAAAATATATTTCTCCTTTTTATGCTTTTTCATCACTTCAAGCAAATCCTCAGCAGTTCTCTCTCCTGTGAAAATCTTTCTCTTTCTAATCACAATGTACTTCTGAAGGTAATTAGCTGTCTGCTCAGAAATACAGAAGTACTTCATGTCTGTTGGAATTTCCACTTTGGTATCCGCTGCCAACTTGAAGAAATGATCTACGGCATTTCTACTAGTAAAAATCACTGCAGTGTGATCCAGGATATTCACTTTTTGTTTACGAAGCTCCTTTGAGTCGACCGGGTCAATCTCTATAAATTGGCGGAAGTCAATCTTAAGATTATACTTTTCGGCGAGTTTATGATAAGGAGAATTTTTGTCTGAGGGCTCAGGTTGAGATACAAGTATAGATGATACTTTATTAAGCCTCTCTTTGTCTGTAACTAACAATTCTTCACTCATTCCTTTCAAATACTGTTAAAGTACGGCTGTTGATCTTACGATTTCAATAACCAAATAATGATTACAAAACTTGGTAAGAATTCGGTGGTGCAAAGGTATGAAATAATCATTAGTTTCCTATGGCTATATAATTTATCCAATTTGATTGCCATCCAGAACTGGAAGAAAATCAACATGATAACGTAAATCATAATTATTGCTGACCTCAAATATTCGGAGGTGAAATTGTACTGTGTATAGTCGATTATTGATAATCCTAAACACACAGTGGTCAACAATATAAGAAAATGAATATAGTCCTGATTTTGAATATTTGGAAAATCCCTAAACTGAAAAATAGCGCTAACCAAAAGACTCCATAAATATTTTGCTATTAACATTAAAGATCCAATTATTGCCACCACCAAAATGATTGGAACAGAAACTTCCCAACTTGGAGTAATCCCTAATTTAATCATCTGATAACCAAGATAGTAACTCAATAATGAAGCCATGATTGACAAATAAAGTATGGCCATCAGGTTATCAAAACCCAGGAAATTTTGATAATTGTCTTCCGCACTCAAACCTCGCAGTTTAAAACTGAGCGGATTACTATATGATTTGGAGAAAGTACCCGGGAAAAATCTGCGATAAACACCAACCAATAAAACAAGAATTGCAAGAATGATCAGGTAACTGTTTTGATCTAAGTGACCCTGTTCATCAATTTTACCATACGCTTTCTCACGGGATGTTTGCACCACTTCATACAATTCCGTAATTAAATCATCCTCATGCCAGTCTGTTCCATAAAAAGTGAGTGTAGGCAACTCCAGATGGCTGTTGTTAAGGGAATCTAAATTGATGTAAGTGACCCCTCGAAAATGGCTCAAATAAATCTGATCATTAATCCAAAGATCAAAGGAAGATTTGCATTCTACTTTAATTAAGGCTCCTGATTGACGAGGGACTTCAAAGTAGATAATGTCTGATTGCTGCTCTATATATGGCACCGACACTCCAGGACCGCTGAACGTTTGCCAAGAAGGAGTCAAATCCTTTACAAAGACGGTATCTTTCTGTGCAAAAAGCGCACTGCATAAGAAAAAAAGAATAAGTGTTCCTAGCGTTCTAATCAAAATCTTGACGAATATCCGATATGTACTTTAATGTTGGTGAAATCTAGGGAAATATCTTTTGCCCTACCAACAGCGGTTGCAAAAGTAAATAAGCTGTTGGAAGTATTCAGGTTTAATCCCAATCCAAATCCATGAGCCAACTGATTTGAATTAAGAGATTGAAGAAATATGGCATCGTAAAAAAGCATTACGAATGATCTCCTTTCAAAATATTGACGAAGTTCCAAACGAGACAAAGCAAAGTCTTTGGCATAAAAAAAGTTCTCATTGAATCCTCTGATGCTTCTTAAACCACCCAGTCTTGCCAATTCATTTAAAAGCAACTGATCATTATGTAGGAGCTGTCCTCTCAACTCATGATATACCGCGAGTTGATTTTTAATAGGTATTTGAATTCTAGTCATACCCGTCACAGACAATCGCTGAGTTTTTAGTTTCAAAGTATCATACACCTCTTCTGTGACGGCTGGATTCTTATTGATACTCTTATCACCTATGGAGCTTTTAATGCTGTACTTGAAATGTTTTCCAAAATCAAAGGGCAACTCAGGATAGGAACTGCGCAATCCAATATGATACCCACGACTCTCATAATCAGCTAGACCGTTACTCAGATCAAAAATATCTGGTTCTATAAGAGTTCCACTGTACGAGCTATATCCAAAAAACAATTCAGAGGATTTCCATAAATAGGTGCCAGACTCCAATTGCCATTCTTGATTTAGAAAGCTTGTATCCTGTTTAAGCAGATTAAAATCCACATTTAAGAATAATGGAGAGGATAATAAATATGGATGCGAATAAGAAATCGATGTTGACTGAGACTGATCAGCAAACCGATTCCAGGCAAAATGAACGGCTTTTCCTGACTTGAATAGATTGGCAAGATTCAGATCTAAATATCCGGTAATGACTAAATCATTCGTACTTGACTGACCTGGCAAAAAGCCAATTACACCTTCAAATGAACTTTGCTTTGACTCCTTTAGGTCCAAATAAATCTGTGATCCTTCGTCCACAAAAGTTACCTCTGGTGCTTGCTGCAATTCTACGAAAGGCAATCTTTCCAGACGGGAAGGTATTTTTTCAAAGTCAGACTCAGAATAGGCATGCCCTGGTGTTATTTTCAGCGTGTTGTAGAGGTAGTTTCGGCCGAGATCAATATTCTGCAAAAGAATCAAGGTGTCAAATTCAATAAATGGTCCTCGCTCAATACTCACATCAGCACTCCATTTATCTACTTTTTGAATAGTCGTCAAAGAAGCTCTCGCAAATGGATATCCATTATTTGCATAATCATCTATTTGCTCATCAATTGACTTCCAAAGTTTAGCGCTTTTGGCAGGCTTCAGCTCTATCAATGAATCCGTGTAAGCATCATAGTAAGAATACGTGATATCGAAATCTTTGATCAGTTTCCCCTGATGCAGATATATTGACGATGCTGTGATGCTATCTACTCCTGCAAAAAGATAGCCTTCCTTCCACCAATTTCTAAGCTTCTTTGATGCTAATTGGGTAGCTAGTAATGAATCTTGAAATTGTGAAGCACTAACTTCACCTTCAATGACAATACGATAGGGACTAGATTGCCCATGAAGGCCAGAATCTATAACAAGCGCTAGTATACATAATGTCAATATTCGACTCACCGTAGATTATCCAATGTACATTTGCAAGATAATCGAAACGCAATGGCCGGCATTTATTTACACATACCATTCTGCAAACAGGCATGTCATTATTGTGACTTTCACTTCTCTACTAACCTTTCACGGAAAAGTGACATGGTTACAGCATTGATTGAAGAATTAGAAATGCGGCGAGGTGAGTTGAATGGTGAGCCCATCCAAACAATATATTTCGGTGGCGGAACGCCATCATTGCTTTCCGGTGGTGAATTGACCGAAATCCTCAAGACCATTAAAAATGAATTTGAGGTTGCGTTCAACCCGGAAATAACCTTAGAAGGAAATCCTGATGATTTGAGTCTTTCGAAATTACAAGAGATTAAAGCTGCTGGGGTCAACAGATTGAGCATTGGCATTCAGACATTTGACAATACTCGGTTACAATATATCAACAGGGCACATACCAGCGAAGAAGCAGAATCTTGTTTGATCAATGCACGAAATGCAGGTTTTGACAATATCTCAGCTGACTTGATTTATGCCATACCTCCTGATAATATGAACTACTGGCAATCCGATCTTCAGAAACTTTTGTCTTATGACCTGGAGCATATCTCACTTTATGGGCTCACAATCGAAGAAAAGACTGCATTTGGAAATTGGAGACAAAAAGGGAAGCTAAAGGAAGTACCGGAGGAAACAGCTGCCAGGCAATACGAGCTCGCTATTTCAGAACTCAAAGCCGCCCGATATGAACATTATGAGGTATCAAACTTTGCTAAGCCTGGCTATTATTCTCGTCACAACACTGGTTATTGGGAAGATCAAAAATATCTTGGCGTGGGGCCAGGAGCACATTCATATGATGGCAACAATCGAAGTTTTAATGTGAGCAACAATGCGAGATATTTGGAAGCTATCAGCAATCAGGAACTAGCACTTACAACCGAATCATTAGAACCCAATGACAGACTGAACGATTACATTTTCACTCATTTGAGAACCAATAAAGGCATTAACTTTCAGGAGTTAAAAGCAAGGCATCATGTGGATCTCAAACAGGATTATAACTACCTCTTTGATACATGGCTCGCCGAAGAACTGATCGAGTTGGACGAAAATGTCTTGAAACTTACCTCAAAAGGCTTCATGATTGCGGATGAAATAACCTGGAGGTTGTTTTATCACGATTAGAATTCTTACTTTTAACAGTCAACCACCAAGGATTAATGGATAAGGAACAAAAAAAGGCGGTCATGCTACTCAAATCACTCATCCTCCACTATCATGGATTGGATGATGATGAGCGTGAAATTCTGGAGTTGGCAGCAGAGCGTCTTGACAGTCAGGAAGAATTGGATTGGGCAAACCACTTCATATCTGAAGACTACTTGTCCGCATTTGAGAGATCACGTGATTTTTTTGCCAAAACCATAGCCAAGATCACCAAAGAAGAAAAACTTACCCATCTCAAAGACGCATGGGAAGAAAATCATCAAAAAGGCTATGTAACTGAAATGGAAACCACTGCCATGATCAACCTGTCCAAAGACTGGCAGGTTGAAAAGGAGTTTCTAGAAGTTATTCAGAATTAAAGAGACATTTTTTCTTTGAAGCGAGCAGCTTGTCTACGGCTTACTTCGATTTTCTCGCCTCCTTTTAGCTGCACCAATAATCCTCCATTAAACCAGGTATCAATATTTTCCACCCAGCCTAGATTGATAATGTGCTTTCTGCTGGCACGGAAAAATGTACGGTCATCTAAACGCTCATCTAGTGCGTTCAACGATTTATGAATCATTGGCTTATTAGAGCCGAAATATACTTTGATGTAGTTTCCATCTGATTCAAAAAGACGAACATCAGAGAGCTTTACGAACCAGCATTTGTCCCCATCTTTCACAAAGACCTGGTCATCTTTTCCTAAGGATCGCTTTTCGTTTGATCTGGCTATTTTGGTATCTTCTACTTTCAATTTGGCTATGGCTTCTTCTAGTCTTTCCGGCTGAATAGGTTTTAGCAAATAGTCTAAGGCATTTACTTCAAAAGCTTTCAACGCAAATTCATCGTAAGCAGTTGTAAAAATTACCTTCGGCACGGTATCTAGAGACTCTAACAAGTCAAAACCGGTTTTCCCCGGCATTTGGATATCCAAAAATA
>CAXEKM010000563.1:0-4179 GCA_963996645.1 uncultured Marinoscillum sp. | reverse complement strand
GAAATGAAATCAAGAAGCTTATCATTCCCCCAAAAATCGCAGAAAAAATTAGGGTCAAAGAAATGGGCAAACCCATCTCATTTGAAAGAATTGCGCAGGTATATGCTCCTATAGCTTGGAATCCTGCACCACCAAGATTTAATTGTCCTGTTGCTGCCGTTACATAAATCGAATAGGCAAAAATAATATTGATACCTAATATTGCTAATACTCCAGAAAGATAACCACTCATTAAAACTTACCTTTACCAATTGCATTATGTCCAAAAAGCCCTGTTGGTCTGAAAATGAGGAGTAAAAGAAGCAACCCCCAGACAGTAATTTCAGCAGAAGAAGCACCAAAAAAATAAATAGATAAGGTTTCGCTTAACCCAACAATTAAGCCTCCTGCAATTGCACCCCAGACAGAACCTAAACCTCCTATTACCATTGCTGCTATCGCCTTAGTTCCAACATGATCACCCATATATGGGCTTACTTCATGATAATTGATTGCAAAGATTGCTGCGGAAACTCCACATAGGAGTCCAGTTAAAATAAATACAATGGGTACGATTCTATTTACCTCAACTCCCATCAATGTAGCAGCATCAGGGTTTTCTGCTATGGCGCGCAAGGCTCGTCCAACCTTTGTCCTATTTAGTAATAGAGAAAGCCCTGCAACTATACAGATAGATAAAATTAAACTGATCAATTGAGGAATAGAAATTATGAATCCTGCCACTCGCCAGTCCAGGTTGGAAAATGGTGTAGAAAAACTACGAGTATCAGATCCATGTGCAATTAAAATTAAATATTCAAATATTAATAAAAAACCAAGTGATGAAACAAGTGGGATGGCATGTTCTGTAGCATCACCATGTTTCATTTTAAAATATCTGTAAGTAAATCTCTCGACCAGTAGGGAAGCAAAGATAGCACAAATGACACCTATTATTAGGGCAATGCCCCAATTAAGAGGGTCGGTTAATCCAAAGGGTAACCCATAATGAGATAACGACCAGCCTACCATGCCTGCAAGCATATAAAGTGCTGGTATGGTGAAATTCAAGAAATTCAAAATTCCAATTGCCAGTGTAAAGGCAACTGCCACGCTAATGTATATGCTACCGAGCATCAGTCCATTGATAATTTGTTGAAGCACCTGATCAAATGACATGATTGAAATCCAAAATAAAAAAACCTAATTAATATCAATTAATGAGCTCATAATGAAACCTTAATAAACAGGTTGTCCAGACAATTTTTTTGACTTTATCTTTAAATCTTCTGTATGATGTAAGTAACTAACAAAAGGTTTAACCGCATGACTGAAAATCGAGAATCGGTTCTTGTAATTGGAGCCGGACCTGTAGGACTTGTGGCTACAGCATCACTAATTGCTTCCGGAATACCAGTAAAGTTAATAGAATTAACTGCTGATCTAGCCCTAGATTTAAGGGCCTCGACCTTTCACCCACCTACACTTGATTTTTTGGATAAATTGGGTGTCACACAAAGCCTTGTAGATCAAGGCCTTATCTGCCAGCACTGGCAGTTTAGGGATAGAAATCAGGGTACAGTTGCCACTTTTGATTTAAGTCTTTTGGAAGGAGAGACATCTTTTCCCTTCAGGTTGCAGTGTGAACAATGGAAACTAACAAAGGCCCTGCGGGATTTCATTGAGAACCATCCAGATGGTGAATTAATCACTGAAACGAAGGCCGAGACGGTTGGTCAGGATGATGACAAGGTTTGGGTTAATGTGGAAAACAAAGATGGTAGCAAAATAAAATATCATGCTAAATTCTTGATAGGGACTGATGGAGCACGCTCCATCGTTCGAAAAGGAATTAGTGCTGAATTTGAGGGAATGACAATTCCTGAAATTTTTCTCGTACTCTCTACGGAGTTTCGGTATGAGAAGGTAATCCCTGATTTGGCGAATATAGCTTACGTTTCAGATCCAAGTGAGTGGTTGGTTTTGTTAAGAACGCTTAATCTTTGGAGAGTTCTCCTGCCAACAAACCCTGAACATTCAGAAGAATTCATTATGAATCCTGCGAATGTTCAGAAAAGGCTTCAAGCAGTATATCCTTCTTCAGAACCTTATAAAGTGCTGCATAAAACTGCCTATAGAGTGCATGAGAGGGTTGCTAATAAATACATTCAAGGAAGGATTTTTCTTGCAGGAGATGCTGCTCATGTTAATAACCCGCTAGGTGGAATGGGAATGAATGGAGGAATTCATGATGCAATTAATCTGGTTGAGAAACTGGTAAAGGTTTGGCATGGTGCTCCATTGGAAACAATGGGGAGGTATGAGCGCCAACGACGAAAAGTAGCTATTGAAACTGTACAAGCTCAAGCGTTGAGAAACAGAGCGATCCTTAATGCTTCAGATCCAAAACAGAGATTAGCATATTATGCCGAATTGAGAGCTACTGTTGCTGACAAGAATAAACACAAAGAATATGTGATGCGGTCTTCAATGATAACATCCCTTAGGGAATTGGAGAAAGTAGATTAAATTGTCCAAAATTCAGCTAATGTGACTTTCATGATTTTTGAGATACCAGTTAGCTAATTCCTCTCTGGATGGGAACCAAATGTCATCAAATTGTTTTAAATATGACAGAAATTTCTGAAGTGAGCGGATACGAAATGGTTGACCAATAACATGAGGATGAAGCCCGATATTCATGTGGCGTCCACTAATAGCACTTTCCTTATAAAGCCAATCGAATTGTTCCTTAAATACGTCGAATGCACCCTCAACGTCTTTTCCTTGTCGTAAAAAAACTGTGAAATCATTTACCTCTGAGCTGTAGGGTATTGATACTATTTCTCTACCTGATCTTGTTTTCACCAAATAGGGTTGATCATCATTTAACAAATCACAAAAAAAAGTAAGCCCTTCTTCGGCAATTAGGTTAATTGTATTGGGTGTGGATCTTAATGAAGATGAAAGCCATCCTTTTGCATCTCTGCCAACCACATCGCGATATACCTCCAGAGTTGCGCGTATTACTGATCGCTCTGCTTCTTCATCATCCTGGAAATCTGTGAGTAATTCCGTTTGTTCATAATTGTGAGCCACGATCTCATATCCTTGGCTGACTGCGTAATCAACTACTGAGCGACGCTCAATTCCCATCATAGCATTTATCGTGCAGGAAGTAGGGATCCCAGTTTCTTCAAACAGGTCAAATATTCTCCACACACCAACTCTGTGCCCGTATTCCCGCCATGTCCAGTTAGGATTATCATAAATGCTTCCGGCGAGTGTACCTCCCACTATTCCAGGGCCACCGGGATAAATTACCCTATCTGTATCCTTTGTAGGCTCCCAGTATTCCAAATTAGTTGTCAGAATTACTGCCATTCTCTTACCAAAGGGCCACTTCAAAACTTTACGATGTGGCATCGGTACAAAATCGTATTGCATAGTAAAACTCCTAATATTTTCTAATTTTCCCAGCGTTTCTCAAACGAATAAATCTCATCAAATCCAATCATCTCGCTGAAATCAGCAAAGCTTTGTAGCGATTGCTTTTTAACCAAACCAGTATTTTTCAACTCAGTAAATGCGCGCTGCATAGCATCAGCTGCTGACAGAAAACCTAAACTTGGGTAGATCAGGAGATTAAAACCCATATCAGCCAGAACTTTTGAATCTAGGTCACTTAACTTCCCATCGGGAACCATTTTAAAAACCAATGGTGCATCAATGCTTTTCCTAAGCTTTTCCATTTCCTTAACATTTTGAGGAGATTCCACGAAAATGAGGTCAGCTCCTGCTTTTGTGTAAGCTTCAGCCCTCTTAATCGCTTCATCCAATCCGAGCTCTGGTCGACAGTCTGTTCGTGCAATGATAAGAAAATCTTCACTCATCCGACTGTCTATAGCCACATTTATTCTTATAGACATTTCTTCAATTGTAACAACCTTAATCCCTTTTGCATGGCCACAACGTTTTGGGAACACTTGATCCTCTATTTGGATTGCGGCGACCCCGACTTTTTCAAAGTTTCTAACGGCATGTCTCAAATTGATCAGACCACCATAACCAGTATCTGCATCGACAATTAAAGGCTTGGTTGTAACTTCTGAAATCATTCTGACTCGATCGAGAACATCTGTGAAAGTCATTATCCCCACATCTGGTACACCCAAGTGGGATGCGGAAATCCCATAGCCT
>CAXEKM010000562.1:0-8789 GCA_963996645.1 uncultured Marinoscillum sp. | reverse complement strand
GGCTGAAAAAGATGATCGTTTACCGCAAAATGTCTATGGAAAAGGAGATGAGACGTTGCTTGTTGAAGATATTGGAGGTCAGCAGAACTATCAAAATGTAATGGAAATGATTCAAGGCAGAATAGCTGGAGTAAGTATAGTTGGTGCTGGCTTAAGCTGGACTGTTACGATAAGAGGTAATGGGTCACTAAGATCCAGTTCGCCATTGATATTATTAGATAATGTTCAGGTAGATATTAATACGCTAAATTCAGTACCCGTAAGTGTTATTAAAGGCGTGGAAATTTATAAGGGACCAAGTGCTGCAATATTTGGATCTGCTGGAGCAAATGGTGTATTAGCTTTCTTTACTAAAAGTGGAGAATATGTTCCAACTTACAGAAATATGCCAAACTTGGGATCAATTGACATTACTGGTTATTCTCAGCGCATGGAGTTTTATTCACCTGATTATGGAGTAAAGGATGAAAAGCATGTAAAGCCAGATTATCGATCTACGGTGTTGTGGGAGCCTTTCATTCAAACGAATGACCAAGGCAAAGGTGAATTCAGTTTTTACACAACCGACGAACCTATGGATATGACTATGATCATAGAAGGACTAAGTCCTAATGGCTTACCAGTTTACAATGTTAAGCACATCAAAGTTCGCTGACTGTAGTAAAATAATGCTTTACTTTTCTGAATAGAGAGTGTACATTAGCTAATGTGCACTTTATCTATAACCTTTCGATAGCGCTTTACCATTTTGTTCTGCTTTTGGCAGCTCCTTTTTATCAGAAGGCTAGAGACTTCCGAAATGGCCGTAAGGATTGGAGAACGACATTGAAAAAATCATTGGTGCAGAACACGGATAAGCTAATCTGGGTGCACGCTGCTTCACAAGGAGAGTATCAGCAAGGGTTGCCAGTCATTAAAGAACTGAAAAGGACTCACGAAGATGTATTTATTCTAGTGACTTTCTTTTCACCATCCGGTTACGAGGCATTTGAAGAGTCTGATTATGTTGATGCTATTGCTTACTTGCCTTTGGATTATCCTCGAAATGTTAAAGATTTCCTGGATATCTCTGAGCCGCAGTTGGCTCTTTTTATCAAATATGAGTTTTGGTACAATTACATGATTGCCTTAAATCAGAGATCAATTCCTTTGATTTTGGTTTCTTCCATTTTTAGGTCGGATCAAATGTTCTTTCATTCAATGGGCGGTTTCTATTTGGAAGCACTGAAGAAAACAACTCATTTTTTTGTTCAGGACGATCAATCAGCTCAGTTATTACAAAGACATGGAATAGAGCAATATGCCATTACTGGTGATTCGAGATTGGATCAGATGCTGACAATAAAAAACAGTACCTGGTCTGATCAAAAGATTGTTCGATTCATTGACGATTCAATAACCATGGTTTGTGGTAGTGTTTGGTCTTCTGACTGGAAGTATTTGAAACTTCTGATCAATCGGTTTAAAGACGTCAAGTTTATCATTGCTCCACACGAAGTGTCAGAAGATAGTTTGAAATTGTATAACGAGATTTCCTCAAGTGTTGCTCATTCAGTTTGGGAAGGAGGAAATGCTCAGGTGATGATCATCGATTCCTTGGGTTCATTGAAGTTTCTTTACAGGTATGCTGATGTTGCTTATGTTGGTGGAGCATTGAGAGGAGCAGTTCACAATACAGTGGAGCCAGCGGTGTATGGCGTTCCTGTTATCATAGCAGAACATACCAAAAATGTGAAGTTCAATGAAGTAGTAGATCTGAAAAATGCTGGAGGATTGCTCACTTTTGATGATGACGACCAACTATTTGATATTTTTGAGCAATTAATTCATGATCGGAAAAAACGAGAGCAGCTCGGTAAGAAAAATATGGACTATGTAATGTCCAGATCTGGAGCTACTGAAAAAATCATGGCAAAGTTGAGTGAGTATTTATGAGAGGATTGGTGACTAAGTCAACAGGTTCATGGTATAGGGTTTTACTAGATCAGGGAACTGAAGTAGATGCCAGGATACGTGGGAAATTTAAGCTGGAGAATAAGAAAATTACGAACCCAATTGCCGTTGGCGATTATGTAGGTCTTGAGGAAAATGCCGGAGAATACGTGATTGTAGAGATTGAAGAGCGTGAGAACTATATCATTCGCCAATCACCTCGAAAAAAGCATCATGATCATCTAATTGCAGCCAATGTTGATCAAGCTGTGTTGATTGCTACACTTAAAATGCCTAGAACTTCTCTTGGCTTCATCGATCGTTTTCTTGTTACATTGGAGGCATTTAGAATTCCTGGAATCATTCTATTCAATAAAACAGACTTACTAACAGAAGAAGAAAAAGACGAAGTTGGTTATCTGTGTTTTCTCTATGAAAAACACGTTGGCTACAAGTGTTTGCAGACTTCATTTATCGAAAATGGCTTGACAGAAGATTTGAGGTCGCTATTTCAAGGAAAGAAAACGCTGCTTTCTGGTCACTCAGGAGCAGGTAAGTCTACTTTGATTAATTTACTGTTTCCGGATATTGATCAAAAGGTATCTGAAGTCTCAAGTTTCGCTAACAAAGGTGTTCACACGACCACATTTGCTGAGATGTTTTTAATCGATGAGGATTCAGCAGTAATTGATACTCCCGGAATAAAAGAATTGGGCTTGTCGGAAATTGATCCGGAGGAGTTAGCTCATTATTTTCCAGAGATGCGAGATCTTTTGGGGCAATGTAAGTTTCATAATTGCATTCACACCAATGAACCTGGCTGCGCTGTAAAAGCTGCTGTAGAAGAAGGAATAATATCAGAGGAGCGCTATTATAGCTACATGTCCATGCTGGAAAGCGATGATAACCGTCGCTGAGCATCTTTGATCAGGTTTCGGTACTTGGCAATCAAACTTAGATTAAGAGTTTTCACACATTGTCTGATTTCATATTTGCAGCGTTCAATTAAAGCACTAAGTTCCGATACACTTTGACATAAATCGAGTGCTTTATCGCATACTTTATAAGTTGTTTGAAAGTGCTTGCTTCTGATGGAAAATTGCGTTTTGCCTAGTGATTTTGGAACGTCTCTTTTCTTTACGAGAGGTGCTGGATTAAAGATGTATTCAAATTCTCTTGATGAACGAATCCAAAAGTCAAAGTCTTCATAGCTCAGGTGCTCATCATATCCATTTAACCGATCCAATACTTCCCTTTTGAACATCATGGTAGGAGGGCAGATGAAGTATTTCTCAATCAATTGCTGGAAAATGTCGCCTGATGGGGGGGTGTTAATTAGTTGTCCGTCTTCACCTCTCTCGTAAAATGTGTTTATGGTGCTTCCATCCACATTGATCATGAAAGCATCACTAAAATGAATTCCCGATTTTGCTGAAGCTTTCATAAAGTCACCTAAGCCTATCTCAATTCTGAATGGGAGCAATAAGTCATCAGCAGCCAGGTCAATTAAATATGCTCCTTTGGAGAGTTCATACCCTTTATTAAAGGCTGCGCAGTTTCCTATGTTTTTTTCCAGTTCAATGAATTGAACCGTAGTGCCTATCAACTCTTCTTTAATGACTTCTTGACTGCCATCGTTACTTGCATCATCCACTACGATGAGTTCAATGTTACGATAAGTCTGTGTTAATACAGATCTGATTGCCGCACCAACATAGTCTTTTTGGTTATAGCAAAGACATATAACGGAGACTAGAGGCGTGTTCATGAGGCGCTAGTTGGTTTGTAGATTATTAGAATCAAACTATTCAAAATTAAATAAGGATTGGTTGACCAGCATCATGCCAACAAAAAGAGGCATTTTTTGCATTTTGAATGAATCATTCACGATGGATTGGAATAACTTTCTACTTTCAATTCGCAATGAAAAAGATTCAGTTGATACGGTCCCTAGAAAAGGTGATGGATGTGCTTCCTAGAAGACATCCAATAACAACTGAACTGTCTATTGTTCCATTTTTCGCTTTTGGATCTGGTAGAAATGGGAGTACACTATTTAACAGAATGCTGAATCAACATAGAGATTTGTATGCTCCACCGGAACAGTATTTTTTAGGTACGTTGATCGGACGATTCAAGTTGCTAAATCATTTGCCCTGGTCAATATTGGTCGATTTGCTCTCCAAACATGTGCGCGAAGTAGAAAAGAGTGATTGGTGTAACATAACCAAAATTGATTGGTCAGATATACAATCATGGGAAGAAGAAAAGCGATCTCTTCAGCAATTAATTCTGCATATATATCAATCTGAAGATCCGAATCAAAAACGTCTTTGGGGAGATACCACGCATCTCAATTACCATTATATTCCTGAGATCTATTCAGTTTTCCCGGAGGCGAAATATATTTTCATGATTCGGGATGGACGAGCTGTAGTGCATTCTTTTATGAAAGCCGGTTCTATAATGGGAGATCGTTCCAATCCTGTAGTTGCTGCCAAACAATGGATGAAGACGATTAAGGTTTATGAAGAGCTGAAAAGTCAAGCTTCTTTAGTTGTATTGAAATATGAAGATCTTGTTGAGGATCCAAAGTCCGAATTGGAAAAGGTTTGTGAGCATCTTGGAGTGAGTTATGAGGATCAGATGCTTCAGTTCTATAATCATGTTCCTGATGCTGATGTATTTAAATTAGACATTCATAAAGGACTTTATCGTCCAGTATTTAGTGATTCACTTTCTAAATGGGAGGAAGAGTTGCCGGCAGCAACTAGAAAAGAAGTGGTGCAGATAATGAAAGAGGGATTGAATAAGTTTGGCTACGCATGAATGTATTCATCATCCCATCCTGGTACCCATCGGCGACTTATCCGTCTACGGGAATATTCTTCAAAGAGCAAGCACAAGTTTTGGCAAAACATAGGCCGGATTGGAATATTGGTATCAGTGTTTGGGGTTCTCATGAGCCAGGGCTTTGGTTGCCTGTTTTTAAACCGCTTACCAGTTTGCTTAGGTATGGGTCCAAACCAAGTGTTAAAAGAAAAGATTCTCTGCTAGAGCCTAATTGCGCAGAGTTTTTAACACCAGCCTTTACCTGGACTCGTAAGATTAGAAAGGGAAATATTGAAGGGATCATTCAGGCGAATGAAGAGAATTTTGATCGCTTCGTGCAGAGTTATGGTAAGCCAGATGTGATTCATGCACATGTGACGTACCCTGCAGGCTATATTGCACAGCGACTTTCGGAAAAACACGAAATTCCTTTTGTAATCACTGAACACATGAGTCCCTTTCCGCTTCCAGCCTTTAGATCGGAAGTAAAGAAGTTATTAGTGCCACCACTTCAAAAGGCCAATCAAGTTATAGCCGTTGGTCAGCAACTTTCTAAAGAATTGGAGGCATATGGGATTGAATCTACTGTAGTAGATAATTTCATTGATTTCAATCTCTTTAATGCAGAAAATAGAATCCCTCATAGTGCAGAGCCTTTACTTTTTCATTTAGGACGCCTCGAAGATCAGAAGAATCAAATGGGATTGTTAGCTGCACTTGCTGAGTGCACGGAGTTCAAATGGCAGTTGATCATTGGGGGAGAAGGGAGTCTACTAAAACGATTAAAGCTTCAAACTCAGCGATTAGGATTGACTAATCGAGTCACATTCAAAGGAAGTATGACTTCCAATGAAATTGCTTCAACCCTGAAAGAATCTTCGTTGTTTCTAATGCCGAGCAAACACGAATCCTCTGGAGTAGCGGCTCTGGAAGCACTTGCTTCCGGGGTGCCGGTCTTAATGACGAAATGTGGGGGCATCGATGAGCAATTAACACCAGCAGTGTCTCTTGTCGTAGAGAAAGGGCATGATCATTTGGTTAATGGATTGAAAGACATGCTCAATAGATTGTCTGAATTTGATGCAAATGAGATTCGTTCTTTCGCTGAGAAAAATCTAGGACCTGAGCTTGCTATTAATAAAATGGAGGCAGTTTATCGATCTGTTCTTAGATCAAGTGAATAGGTTGATTTTGGGAAGTAGATTCCTCCCATGCGTTCCTTGAAAGTGATCAGCGAAGTTTGTGGTTTGCCTTGAATGGATGAAACTCCTAGATCCAGATAAGCATATCCTAATGCTTTTAAATGGTCATAAATGAATGTCATTAAACTCACCATAGGACTCTCTTTTTTGAACTTTGGATTGGTGGCTGGTAGGTAATAATAGGCGATGTTGTCTAATGGAAGTGTGACAATGCAGGCGGCAGCAATTTCATTACCTTTCTTAGCAACAAAGAAGGTATAGCGATCAGGGAACGTTTCGACCTGCTTAGATAGACTTTCAAGGGAGATATTGATTTCCAATCCCTGACTCGCACGGCACTCAGAGATGAATGAATGTATCTCTTGTAGGTCAGATGACTGAGCAAATTCCAAAGAAAAGTTAGATGCTTTCAACTTTCGCTGCTGCATTACATGCAGATCATCCAAAGAAAAATTATTTAGATCGATATAGTGTCCTGTTTCAGTTATTGTTTCTTCAAACCCATATTGTAAGAGCCAGTCATGATGGGCGGTAGGGTAGATGGAGCCAGGATGTCTGATGATCAGTTGGCTGGAGGTAGTTCTTAACTTATTGATGATTTCACCTAACCAATGGAATAATTTTTGCTTATTAACGTTGTCTACAAGAAAACCTCCAAAAGGACTTTTTGGGAGACTTGTAGCTATTTGAGATTGTGTAACAACAGGAAAAATTCCTATGTCAGAAACAAACAATTCATACCCCTTTAGTTGTTGAATCTTAGCGTACTGAGGGTCAAATAAATAGCAATTTGGAACAGACATTTTTTAGGATCAATCCATCTTTTTTGTAAAACTATGAGTCTTCTTATTAAGGTACAACGTGTTTTTGATTGTGCAAACCAAAAGGTAACTTGCTCAAGATTAATTATAACAACATACGCATTACGGACAAATTGAGAGGAGTTATCGTCGCCATACTTTTTTTAATGTGTCAGGTGTCATTTGGCCAACTTTTCGATAATCCATCGAACATCAAGTTAGTCAAAAGATGCGTGGATTACATTTATAATGTTCAGACGGATTCTGCGGATGTTTTAATTGCTCAGATTGAAAAGCGATTACCTGAACACCCTTCCGTTCCTATGTTGAAGGGACTGAATGTTCTCTGGGCCAATATTCCAGTAGTTACTGTGGATTCGGTTTTTAATCAGTTTAGCGGGCACCTTCGAGAGACAATTAGATTGGCAAACAAAATGGATGGGGGAAGACAAGAGCATCCTGAAGCCATCTTTTTCGAAATGTCAGCACGTGGTTTATTGGCTGAATACTTTGCCGATGATGGTCACTATATGAAAGCCCTTTCAGAAGCCGGAAAGGCCTATGATTTGGTGAAAAGTGGATTTAAACTCAGTGATGAGGTGCCAGACTTTTTAATGACCACAGGCGTTTACAATTACTTCAGGGAAAAATATCCGGAAAAATATCCGGTTTATAAACCGCTCCTTTGGTTTTTCAAAAGTGGAGATATTGAATTGGGTATTCAGCAGATAGAACAAGCCACCCAAAAGGCTGTGCTTACCAGCGTAGAAGCTTATGTGTACCTGGCATATATCTATTTGCGCTATGAATATCAGCCTCAGAAGGCACAGAAATATATGTGGTATTTAGTTAAACGATATCCGAATAACCTGTACATGAAGTCGAAGTTGCTGGAGTCATTAAATTCAGGAGATGATTTCAAGCAAGCACCATATTCTATGATCAAAGAGCTTATCAAGTCTCCACGTCCGTACTATACCATGGCAGGTAAAGCCTTTGATGGTTTGTATCAGGAAAAAGTTAAAAAAGATGAGGAGAAGGCAATATCTGCCTATAGAAATGGGATAGCTTCAGGGACTGAAATAACTGGGCATGGCACCTATTACCGTAGCATGAGTTATCTTGGCCTCGGAAGAATCTATGCAAAGCAGGGGCTGAAAGATAAAGCAACATACAATCTCGAAAAAGCGATTGAAGTATCTGAATCTGAAGCTATTGATAAGGAAGCTCAGGAGATTCTTGACAGTATCCGATGAACGAATTTTTTACAATAACTAATAGTCCCGAGGGTTTTTACAAAGAGAAAGGGAGCAAGTTTATTGCTCGAGCTTATCATGTGAAAACAGAGGAGGAGATTAAGGAACATCTTGATGCATTAAGAAAAGAATTTTATGATGCTCGGCATCATTGCTATGCCTATATCATAGGATTGAAAAATCAATCCTATCGAGCAAATGATGATGGAGAACCCAATCACTCGGCAGGTGACCCTATTCTCGGCCAGATTCGTTCAAAAAACCTGACGAACACACTTGTTGTGGTTGTCCGATATTTCGGTGGGACTAAACTTGGTGTTGGTGGACTTATCAATGCCTATAAAGTCTCAACGGAGGATGCATTGAACCAAGCGGCTATTGAGACAGTTTATTCCCAAACGGAATTTAGTATTCGCTTTAGCTATGACGTGACAGCCGAAGTGGAGCGTGCATTGGGCGAATTTGATATTGTTTATTTGGATAAGCAGTATACCGATGATTGTCTCTTCAAAGGACTGCTAAAAGATGAGGATGTACCCAAATTAGCTAAGAAACTTGAGCTAACGAGTAATGTGGAGCTCGTCTTTGAAGATTAGATATAGCCCTTTTGGCTGAGCATGGTGTAGATTTTGGTGCAGATCCATGCATCGGTTGCTGCATAAGACAGCTGACCTGCACTTAGTTCTTTTGACTCCCAGTTGGACGTTTGTTGACTCTTACTTACTCGGCCTTTGAGGAAAATTCCAGCTAATCTACGCATACCTATT